>JAEWSK010000058.1 GCA_023398345.1 Armatimonadota bacterium
TTGATAAGGTGCGGGATTTCCATTCGACACGGCGGACACCACGTCGCCCAAATGTCGAGAAGAACAACTTTGCCCGGCTTCTTAAAGCAGTCCTTAAGAGTGAACGATTTCCCGTCTAGTGTCGGAACAGTAAAATTCGGAGCCTTTGTTCCAGCGCGCAAGTTTGCAATAACGGCCGAGCTTACAAGCGCCACCAACAAAATCAGCAATACGAATGTCAATGATCTCGATTTCACGTTCAACCATCCTTTCTTGCACAAATGCACACAAAGCAAGATTGCCCAATGCGCGCACTTATCACACGCGCCACGTCAACCGAACTGACGTATTGTATGAATTCGACGTCAACCTTTGCATTCCTTTGTGCGTTGACAATTACATGCACTGGTGTTATTCTGAGGCCCTACTTCTATGTTCAGAGCAAACCCTACTCTACGATGCATTGCCGTATTAATCTCACTGCTGGGTGCATTCCTAATCGGTGCCGCAATTCTGCGCGCCAACCTCAGCAGCCCAATCATTACAGATGGCAAAGCACCGACTGTAAAAATCTCATGGAGCATCCCGGCATCCGGCGTAAGATCCGTGACAAGCTCAGGTAACAACATTTGCACAGTCTCAAAAGACGGGAAAGTGGTCTGTTATGACTCGTCTGGAAAGCAACTTTTCGCCTCGATTGTGCAGAACGCAACAGAGGCCGTTATATCGCCGGACGCAAGTTTCGCTCTGGCCTACTCAAAACGCGACCGGGCAAATCCGCATTTGATTTTTCTTGACTCGAACGGCAACACCGAGTGGAAAATGGACGTCGCCGGATCTGTGTGGTCGGCTGACGCGGCAAAATGCGACAGAGGGGCATGCTTTGCGGTGGGAACCGGCAGCAGGCATGTGTATTTGGTAACTGTCGGCCATCGCACAAAGCGCTACCGCAGATGGAGAGCGCCCGGCGTAGTCACTTCGGTTGCATTCTCTCCGAGCGGAAAGCACATATTTTCCGGCACATGGCAGGACTCCACGATAAGGCGAAGTAACGTCACTGGACGAGTCGAATTGCGCGTCAATGCCGATCAGTCAGATTTGCAAAACGTGCAGCCGATGCGCAATACACATAGGCTTTTCGTTCGATCAACGGCAAATAAAGCCGAAGCAAACAGCGAAGCAATGCTTTTGAAGTCCGACGGGTCAGAACTTAGCAAATTCACCTTAAACGCCACTGAATCGACGCTTGCAATCGCATCTGTCAGCGGGCGATTTATATGCATTGGCTGCCAAAAGGCTATCCGGCACTCGGCTAAATCGATGTCTGAGCGCCATGTTGCGCTATACGACCATAAAGGCAGACTTATATGGGAAAAGGGCTCAATGCTGCTTCAGATGACGCCAATACTTGTGACCGATAACGGGTTTGTGCTGATAAAAGATAAAGAAAGCGCGCTTTACTTGGTAAGTCCCGAAGGCGAGATAAAGCAGGTCGGCAAATTGCCAGCGCAGATGCTGGATTCATCCACAATGCGAAATGGCTCCGGCGCACTTGCGAAGTGTGCGGACGGCAAGTTTTATAGAATTAGCGTCATAAGATAAGGATACGGCGGACACGCATTGCGCATCCGCCGTATCAACGAGACTGGGCTGGGTGTCCGTTCAGTGTTCCGCCAGCGATGCCTCCATAGGAACCAATCCTAGTCGGGTCGCGCGACGAAAAGCCTGAACGCGGTTGGACACCTGGAGCTTGTCATATATGTTGGCCAAATGGAAATCCACAGTTCGCTTGCTGACATACAAAGCATCGGCCACATCCTTGCTGGACTTGCCCTCGATAACGAGGCACAGAACTTCCAGCTCTCGCTTTGTAAGTCTGACAGAGCGATCGGTGCGGATGTCCGGCAGACCGACAGCCGCCATATATCTCTCCTTTCCCTGCTCGCCGCTCAACATTATCATTCCACTAGCAACACGTTTTCCTTACGAGTTGTTTTAAGAAATTTTGCTGAACTGCCACAGGGGTAAGAAAAGCCAATTGTTGAAACCTTATATTAGAAAGGAATGAAGTAAGGTGATAGAGGCTGTTACTTTATATCGGTAATACCAGGCCAACCGCAGGGAGAACAAGAGATTTTGCGTTTGATGCGCGCGAGGGCATTATCGACCGACTTCGTCTTGCACTGCAACTCGCAGGCGATTTCGCGATAGCTCTTGCCAACTTGATAGCCCGCAAGCACACGCCACTCGAAGTCACTCAACAACCTCCGGAGCATATTCTGCAGACGATTAGTATCCTCTCGACGAAGCACAAGCTCCTCTGGATCGACTGTTTCGTCCGAAACAAGTATCTCGGCGAGGTTCCACTCGGAGTCATTGTCATCCGAAGGGTATTCTAATGACACGGAGGTATTTAGAGGAGTCTGTTTTTGCCTCGTTGCAGTTTTTATTGCTGTGATTACATGTCTCTCGATACAAATTCTGGCAAATGAGAGAAATGAGATTTCTTTTTCTGAGCGGTAGTCAACAATAGCTTGCCACAGACCAATCATTCCGACCTGCAAGAGGTCTTCTTTTTCCGCGCCCATCAAAAAGTAGGATCGAATCTTTGTGCGCACAAGACTGCGGTACTTATATAGAAGGTATTCCGAGGCTTGCTCGTCACCGGCCTGAGCAGTACGCACAATGTCCTGATCGGTCAGGGATGCGTAATGCGACTGCAATAGACTGCGCTCTTCCTGGGCATGGTACTGCACGTCGTTAGCCAACTCAGTCCTCGTGTTCCACATCGATCGTTAGCTTAGTAAGCAGCACAGCTGCAATACCAACCGCAATTGCTGCAGCCGCTGTCAGTGCGACGGGAAACTCCGCAAGTGTCTTGTCGCCCAACTTGACTTTTAGCGTCTTGGGCTGACCGCCGGATACGACTTTCTGCACGTCGCCCAGCATATCAATACACACATCCAACGCAGCATTAACACGCTCGGCAGCATTCACAAGCGCCCTATCTGCACTGCATTCACACGTACCGGAATTATCCAGGTCGTTTCCCATCATACTCACCTCAAGGATTATATAACAAGAAGGCTGTGATTGGCAAGGATGTCAGCTCATCTTTTGCTAATATTAGCAGTGATATAATAAAATCAATGCCCTTACATGGCACAACATCATAAGGAGGCCCGTATACATGAGCATGAGACTGACACGCACAATCATTATTACCATAGCAATTATTTGCACATGCACGGCATTGGCGCAATTTTCTTACGCATCAATGGTGACAGTCGATGTCGAAAAAAAGACTTCGACAAGCGACACATCTACGCTCGAACCGACAAAACCACGAGTCAAAGGCGAGCAAGTCGGTATTCTTGTAAAGAGCACCATAGTAGAGCCTCAGTTTTTTACCGTCAAGTTCGCCGGACTGAAAGATCAAGACTACGACACCTATATAAACTATGAGTTCAAGGGCTTAAAATCTGCAAAGGAGCTCAAAGACGGTGTCCAATATAAAATCGAAGGCAGTGTAACCGACCCGAACATAATGAGATGCCTATATGCCTTGAAAGAGCGCATTAAGAAGGCAAGCGCTAAGCTTGAGTCTTCGAGCGACGCCGAAGCAAAGCGCATATACTGGACACTTGGACAGGCTTCCGGTTGGGTTTCGTCGGGTCTTGGCAGAGATCAGGCATGGAGATCGACAAGTATCATCCTTGCGCCATCCGGCAGAGTCTTAAGCAGCATGACATGGATGACGCGCGAAGATGAGTATGAAACCGCTCGCGCAACAACAAACGCCTGCTGGTTGCTTCAACAGGCAAGAGACCGTATGTATCGCGTGATTGAGAACCCGACGCTGCGAAACGATGCAGTAATTGCGCTGACTCCTGTAGATTTCACTGCAACTTATTCGACAAAGAACGGTAAGCCGCACGTCGACGCGAAAGTCACAAACAACTGCAATTTGCCTATAAGCGGCAACATTTCATTTGCATTGCCGCCGGGCTGGAAGACAAACGCAAAGCAATTAAAGTTCAATCAACTAAAATCGGGAAATGCTTTTGATGCGTCGTTTGACTTGATTGCGCCACAAAAAACTATCGCACCTAAGAACATTCCCATAGCGGCAAACGTCACCGTAGCAAGCGATAAAATGACGGCGAGCATGAAGCTAAAAATAGCTGCTCATATGAATGCATCGTTGCAACCAAAATAAATTGCAAAAAGCAAGCTTGATAAGGGCAGTTGCTGGATTTTTTGACTTCGGGGGTTTGCATTGATTGATCTTTTAAAAACAGCACTTAATGACCAGTGGCTGGTTCAGTCGTTTTCAGGCGTGAGAGCGATTCTCGGCCAGGGGCCTGCTATTTCACCAGAGCATGAGGCTCTCGCGTGTGCCTATGGATATTGCTATGCGCGAAGGATATTAAGCGAGGGCGAATCGACTCTGCTGTTAGGTAGAGATCCTCGCCCCACCGGTGCAGCATTGGGCCGAGCGCTCGCGCGGGGATTTCTCGCAGGCGCAATCGATGCAAGATCAAGCATACGCATAATTGACCTTGGCATAATCACTACTCCACTGGCAGAGACGGCAGTCAGAGCGCTGAAATCTGACGGCGGTGTGATTGTCACCGCAAGCCACAATCCAATCGAGCACAACGGCTTTAAGTTTTTAACTGGAGTAAGAAAGCCCTCGCGAGAATCCGCCAATTTGGGACATGATTTGCATTCACACTCCATCAGCACCGCCCCACCCGGCGCTCTGCTATCAGCTCCGGCAATGGAACAAGTTATCGCGGATGTAATTTCACTGGCAAATAGCGCTGATGCATCATACACGGGTCTAATATCGTCAATAACACCCGATGTAATCGAAGACGCGCTGACAAACCACGATAACGAATCACCGCGAATTCAGGCAGAGCGCGCATATTTGGATGTAATCGGTCGCGACTGGGGGATTGCTCCACACTGCCTAAAGCCGCTGACACTTGGCCCTGCGCTGCTTGATCCAAACGGAGGTGCTGGGTGTGGGATCGACGCAAGGGTATTGGAGCATTTCGGCGTTCGCGTCATTGAGATCAATGCCGAACTCGGTTATCCTGAGCATGCAATCGATACCGACGGCATCGACCCCGCCAGTGGGCGGCATATGCTTTTGAGAGTGGCTAGGGCAGCAGCGCGCGAGCGTGCCCACTTTGGAGTGGCGTTCGACTATGACGCCGACCGTGGCAATCTCGTGCTTCCCGGCCATGACGAATCCGCAATTATTCCTCCACAACAAGTTGCGGCGTTTAATATCGCCCTTGCACTGGCTCGAAGAAGACTTCAAGGCACGCGCAATGGCGAACTGGCAGTGGTCGTATCCGATGCTACATCACTTGCAAGCGAACGTGTAGCGGCGGCTTTTAACGCAAAAGTCTTTCATGTCGAAACTGGCGAAATAAATGTCGTTACGAAGATGCACTCTCTCAGGCAAGAAG
>JAEWSK010000085.1 GCA_023398345.1 Armatimonadota bacterium
ACACTACCCCGCGTTCGAATGGATCAGCTCATGAGCCTTAGCTGGAAAGCGCTAATCCCCGTAGGGCTAGTAAATTTACTTGCGACCGGCGCATATGTCGCATTTTGGATGCCGAAATGAAATCGACTTACTTTAAAGATTTCATAAACTCATTTGTGAGTATTGCAAAGGGGCTGTGGGTTACACTGACTCACTGGAGCCCCGCGCGCCCGTGCGTGACGGAGCTTTACCCTGAAGTAAAGCCAACACTGCCTGAAAATTTCCGCGGCATGCCCACGCTGCCGGTCAAGCTGTCGACTAACAGATCCGGCTGTATAGGATGCGGCGCGTGCATGAGGATATGTCCGCAGCATGTAATATCAGTCGAGGTCGATAAGACCGACCCGAAGGATCGCAAGCCGGCGGTTTTTACAATAGATATTTCACGATGCATGTGGTGTGGGTTGTGTATGGAAGTATGCCCGACCAACTGCCTAAAACCCGCGCGGACGTTTGAACTCGCATGCTATAATCGCGAGGGCATGGTCTATAACATGGATAAACTCAACGAGCTAGGCGGTCAACTGCCTGCTGAAGAGCAGAGTGAAGCAGACTAATCTGGTTTTTATATGGAAATCTTAGGATACACGATAACTGGATATCAAGTGGCGTTTGTTGCGCTGGCGGGGATTACCGTCGGCGCGGCGGTCGGCGTTGTGCTCATACCCAATATCCTGCGCGCGGCACTGTTTCTCGGCCTGACACTTATGGGAGTTGCGGGGCTGTTTGTTCTGATGAACGCGCCGTTTCTTGCGGCGGTGCAGATTATGATATACGTCGGCGCGATTACGACGATGATCATCCTCGCGATATTTTTATCCAACCGCGTGATGAAAATCGGCTTCGGCCAAGCGATATACAACCCCATTCTCGCGGCAGGCGCAGCAGGAACAATGTTTCTGTTCCTATTTATTACCGTCGTGAACTCAATATGGATTAAAAACGCCGTCAATATCGAACCCAACAAGAGCGGCGTCGGAGTTGATGCGGTCGCACAAGCGCTGTTGCAGCCTTATGTCTTTCCATTTGAGCTTGCATCAGTGGTGCTATTGGCCGTATTAGTGGGAGCAGTCGTGATTGCCAAGGAGGACTCGTAAAATGAATGAGAGTCTTTACGGTATTCCGGTATCGTGGTATCTGACGGTCGGGGCGATGCTGTTTTGCATCGGTCTGTTCGGCATGATGATCCGCCGGAGCGCTATCGGTATGCTGCTTTCTATCGAGCTTATGCTAAATGCGGCTAATATCAATTTGGTGGCGTTCGGCTCATACTTGAAACTGCCGACAATTGCGGGGCAAATTTTTACTATATTTGTAATCACACTCGCAGCCGCAGAAGCCGCAATCGGCCTTGCGGTTGTTATTAACATATATCGCCTGGAACAGCATATAGACGCAGATAAAATTCAGGCGATGAAGCTTTAGCGGAAAAGTCGTGAGGAAATTCTCGGCAATGGCGTAGGAGGCAAACTTATGGACTATAGTCAGTACATAACACGCGATCCGAAGATATGCGGCGGGCAGCCGGTGATCAAAGGAACGCGAGTCACACTACGAACAGTGCTGGCAAGCCTAGCAGAAGGTGCGGATGTCAGCGAAATTCTGGCGGACTTTCCGAGTCTGACTGAAGAAGCCGTACGCGCGGTAATTGTATTCGCAGCAACATCGGCGCAAGAAGACTTACCCGCGCAGAACATGCCAAAAGCCGTATGAGAATCAAGTTGGATGAAAATTTACCGGTGCGGCTTACCGAAGCCCTTACGCGCATAGGACATGATGTCGATACGGTAATCCAAGAAGGCCTATTGGGCCATGATGATGAGTCCGTTTGGAGCGCTGCTCAAAACGCAGGCCGCTTCTTGATTACGCAAGACATGGACTTTTCGGACCTACGCAGGTTCGTATTTGGCCAGCACGCGGGGGTGATGTTGGTCAGACTCCGTGAGCCGGGTAGACAAGCTCTACTTGCCAGAATCACGACTGTTTTTGAGGTCGAGGATACGAGCGCATGGGGTGGCGCATTTGTCGTTGTTACAGATAGCAAGACGAGGGTTCGGTTACCGGAACGTAACTCACAAGAAATTGCAAAATCTTAAGCATGAATAACTCGGCAAAAGTTATATTTATAGCAGTTCGCGTTTTCGCGATTATGAAGCCTTTAAATTTGGATGACTTGGATATATGACTGAATACGCTTGGATCATACCTTTAATACCGGTTCTGGCGTTCGTGCTGATTATTGCGTTCGGACGGAAGCTGCCGGGCGAGGGAGCTTATGTCGCTATAGCGGCTATGCTCACTTCGCTTGGACTGTCGGCTGTGCTCGCGGCGCAGTGGTTCATGCATTGCGCGCATATGGAACATGTTGAGCCATTCACCCGATCAGCGCAGTGGATGCCAGGGCTTCCCATAAATATGGGATACAGCATCGATGCGCTGTCCTGCGTGATGCTGATTGTAGTAACTATAGTCGCGTCGATGGTTATGATCTACTCTATCGGCTATATGCACGGCGACAAGCGGTACCCTAGGTATTTTGCTTATCTCTCGCTTTTCTCGGCTTCGATGCTCGCGCTTGTGATTGCAAATAATCTATTGCTGATGTTCATGAGCTGGGAGATTGTGGGGCTGACCTCGTATCTTCTAATCGGCTTCTGGTTTGAAAAACCCTCGGCTATGCGCGCGGCAAAGAAGGCGTTTTTGGTCACGCGAGTCGGCGATGTCGGGTTTATGGCCGGTATGATGCTGCTATTTTTGCAGACTGGTTCGTTCGATTTGTTCGGCAAGTCCGGCGTGTTTGAAAATCTCGATAAACTGCAGGGGTTTGTGCATATTGGTCAATTGGCAATACCGATGGCTGCAATGGCCGGGCTGCTGCTGTTCTGCGGGGCTGTCGGCAAAAGTGCGCAGTTCCCTCTGCACGTATGGCTGCCGGACGCAATGGAAGGCCCCACCCCGGTGTCGGCATTGATACATGCAGCCACGATGGTCGCGGCGGGTGTATATCTGGTGGCCAGAATGTATCCGGTGTATCTCGCTGATACAAGCCATATCGCACTGCATACTGTCGCATATGTCGGCGCATTTACGGCTCTATTTGCGGCATCGATTGGCATTGCGCAAAATGATATTAAAAAAGTGCTGGCGTATTCGACCGTCAGTCAGCTTGGCTATATGATAATGGCGTTGGGCGTATTCGGATACGTCGC
Organism: Armatimonadota bacterium; assembly: GCA_023398345.1. Classification (GTDB taxonomy): domain Bacteria; phylum Armatimonadota; class UBA5829; order UBA5829; family UBA5829; genus DTKD01. The sequence continues at coordinate 3,249 of JAEWSK010000085.1, forward strand.
GGCGATGTTCCATTTGATGACACATGCATTTTTCAAGGCGCAGCTTTTCCTCGGCTCGGGCAGCGTCATTCACGGCACAGGCACCCAAGATATTCGCGAAATGGGCGGCTTGCGCAAGAAGATGCCCGTTACGTATTGGACTTTTTTAATTTCTACGCTCTCGTTGTGCGGAATTCCGTTCATAACCGCGGGCGGATGGAGCAAGGAAGAAATCCTCACTGTGGCGTTCCACACCAACCCAATCGTCTTTTGGTGCGGAGTGATCGGTGCATTTACAACCAGTTTCTATATGTTCCGATTGGTCTACAAGACTTTTCACGGCGAGCCGCGCAATGCTGAGATTCATGCGCACGAAAGCCCCAAGGTTATGTTGACGCCGTTGGTCATACTCGCAACACTCGCTGTTGTTGCGGGCTTTGTGGGCACACCATTTAAGAATCTATTTGAGCACAATATGATGCCGGTGCTGGGCGAAAAATACTTGCCGGTGTTGGAAAAGACGCTTGAAGAAGCGCATGTAGCAACTGGATTTTTTATGCCGGTGTTCTTGATCGGCACGATCGCGGCGCTGGCAGGAATTGGGCTTGCAACGATAATTTGGTATAAGCCCATTCTTAAAATCGAGAAGTTGGAGCCTGCATTCGGCTGGCTGGCAAAGATAGTCGAAAACAAATATTATATTGACGAGATTTACAATGCAACGGTCATACGCGCTATGATGTTCGCGGCGGCTGTAATGTATTTGTTCGACAAGTGGGTTATAGACTACGCAATTGTAAACGGCGCCGGCTACCTGTCTCTGACGGTATCGGCTGTGTGGAGTTGGTTCGACAAAACTATTGTGGACGGCATGGTGAACCTGGTAGGCTGGTTTACTGGGTTTACCGGCCGTTGTATAAGACATCTTCAGACCGGAGTCGCACAGCAGTATGTGTTTTTGCTGGTCGCGGCGGTGGTGTTCATCAGCCTGGCGACGCTGGGCGTGACGGTATTTATGGGCAATAATCCGGAGGCAGCATGGATTCCGCGTATATCATTCCGATTCTAACATTTCTGCCGCTTATCGGGGCGGCGATATTGATGTTCATACCAAAGGATAAACCGGCGGCTATAAAAGCAACGGCAATCGCCATTAGCATCGTGCCGCTGGCAATTTCGATTTGGCTGTGGTTTGCATATGATAAGTCGGGGTTGCAGTTCCCGCGCGGCACTCAGTTTGAAAGCCTCGCGAGCTGGATACCATCGCTGGGCGTCAACTTCCACATGGGACTCGACGGACTCAGCATGCCGCTGATTTTTCTCACCACACTGCTGACAACCCTCAGCTTGATCTATTCGACATTTATCGATACGCGCCCAAAGGAATACTTCTGGATGTTTTTGCTTCTCGAAACCGGGATGCTGGGAGTATTTACTGCGCTGGATTTCGTTTTGTTCTTCGTGTTCTGGGAAGTCTCGCTTGTTCCGATGTATTTCTTAATCGGCATATGGGGCGGACCGCGCAGAGAATACGCGGCCATTAAGTTCTTTATTTATACGATGGTCGGAAGCATGGCAATGCTGCTTTCGATATTGGCGCTTTATTTCTCGCCGGAAGTAATGAACTTCACCGGCGGGCATCGCACGTTTGATATGTTAATTATCGCGCAGGCCCTGCCTTACGCGAAGAATTTGATTGTAGGCTCGCTTGTATTCTGGGGGCTGTTTGCGGGATTTGCTGTTAAAGTCCCAATGTTTCCATTCCACACATGGCTGCCGGACGCTCACGTCGAAGCGCCTACCGCCGGTTCAGTAATACTTGCAGGCGTATTGCTGAAGATGGGAACATACGGCTTCATGCGCGTGTTGATGCCGATAATGCCTGCGCAGTTTGCACAATATTGGATAATAATCGCCGTAATGTCGGTTATCGCGATTATTTACGGCGCGTTTGTCGCAATGGCGCAGACCGACCTTAAAAAACTAATCGCATACTCATCTGTAAATCATATGGGCTATGTGACGCTGGGCTGCGCGATTGCAGGAGCGGCTGGAATAAGCGAATCGAGCAGGATTCTCGCGCTCAACGGCGCGCAGATGCAAGTTTTTAGCCACGGGCTTATAACGGGCGCACTGTTCCTTTTGGTCGGTGTAATATATGAGCGCACTCACACCCGAAACCTCGCGGACTTTGGCGGACTCGGGGCAAAAGTTCCGGTTTACGCAGGAATGCTGTCGTTTTGCGCTTTTGGTTCGCTCGGACTGCCGGGCATGACGGGCTTTATCGCAGAGCTTTCGGTGCTGACTGGTGCATATAGCGCAAGTGCCCTGCTTACAGGGCTGTCGCTTATTGGTATCGTCGTAACGGCGGCTTATATGCTTTGGATGCTGCAGCGAGTTCTGCTTGGCCCGCTAAACCCGCGCTGGGATAAAATACCCGATGCCAACGGGCGAGAGATTTTGAGCATTGCGCCGTTGATGGCACTGATGCTTTTCTTCGGAGTTATTCCAGGCCCGGTAATGGTGTTCTTTTCCAACGCATCGGATGCTATAGTGAAGGTTTTGGCACATTAGACTATTATGCATTTTGGCAATCTAATACTTATATCACCGGCTATTTATCTCATCGCGGCGGCAGTGGTGGTGCTCATTATCGGCGTTATTGCAGAACGCAAACCCGAAGGTAAACTTGAGCACTTCTTTTCCGCACACTATCTCGCGCCCGCACTTACTTTTCCAGCGCTCGTGCTGTCAATCGGCATAGTCTGCCTGGCATTGAAATACGCAGGGGCGTCGCAGATTGTTGAGATCGGCAACACGTCACTCAAAGTATCTGTGCTGGGTTTGTTCGTCACGCAAAACGGATATGCACAGCTCACAGTCGATGCGTTCGCGGCAATACTTTCGCTTGTAGCTATAGCCGGCACGCTAATTGTAATGCTGCTTTCGATAGATTACTTCGGAGAGTTTCAGACACATAAAGCCGAGTACTATGCACTGCTAATGTTCGCAACGGCGGCGGCGTCAATCGCGGCGGCGGCGTCTGATTTAATAGCAATCTACTTATCAATTGAATTTTTGAGCCTTGTAAGCTATGTGCTCGCTGCCTATGCGAAAAATGACAGACGCTCCGGCGAAGCTGGGCTAAAATATTTCCTATACGGCGCAGCGTGCTCGGCGATAATGCTCTACGGTATGTCGATTCTGTTCGGTGTGACCGGCGGCAATACTTCGCTTGCAGCTATTGGCCGCGGATTTGCTATGACATCGCCCGAAATGGGGTTCGGCGCAGCGGCGACTGGAGCCGGATGGGTCGGGGTTATGTTCATTCTGGTGGGGATTGGATTCAAGCTTGCGCTGGTACCGTTCCAATTCTGGGCGCCGGATGTATACGAAGGCGCACCGACACCAGTCACGGCATTTCTATCAATTGTAAGTAAGGCAGCCGGACTGGCCGTGCTGGTGAGATTTTTGATGGTAGTAGCTGACCCAGCGGCAAGCCCGGCTTCGCTGAGCTGGTATTGGATTCTGATCGTGCTCTGCGCTCTGAGCATGTTTTGGGGCAATCTCGTCGCAATCTCGCAGCGCAACATCAAGCGCATGCTCGCGTATTCGAGCATCGCTCAAGTTGGCTATATTATGGTCGGCGTGCTTTCGGAAATGCATTTATTTGCCGGTGCAATAACACCAGGACAGGGCAAGGGCGAGGCGATGGTGCGCGCAAACGTGCCCGGCCTCGATTCGATGCCGTGGGGCTTACAGGGCGTGCTGATATTTATGGCAGCATATCTGCTGATGAACCTCGGCGCGTTCGCAATTGTAGTTGTAGTCGGTAAGCGGCAAGGCTCGGATGATATTTCATCTTATGCAGGGCTGATGCGTCGCGCACCATTTTACGCATGTTCACTTGCGGTGTTTTTCGCGTCGCTTGCGGGTATACCGCCAACTGCGGGATTTCTTGGCAAACTGTTTGTATTTGGAAGCGCGATTATGGTCGGAATCGAAGGACACCCGGAACTTATCGTGCTTGCGGTTTTGGGTGTGATTAATAGCATCATATCCGTATATTATTACTTTAATGTCGTTCGACTTATGTTCTTCGCGCCTAGCGAGCCCAAGCCAATGATAAAGGGCACGTTGGCAGTCAATACAGCCATTGTCATCACTCTAGTGCTGACGTTGGGGCTATTTCTGCTGGCAAGCCCAGTGTCGCGCATCGCATCGGACTCGATTTACGCAGCAGGGCCTGTGATCGTCGATACGGCGAGGAGATAGTCAATGAGTGAAATTACACAAAAACAAGCTCAACAAATATGGTTTCAGGCATCGGAAAGAGTGAAAGACCGCGTTATCGCGCCGACGCTCTATCGCGCGCTGGAGGCTGCGGTCGGCATTGCAATCGAAGGCGATGAATTCATTATCGGATTTGCAAACCAGGATATTCCACTGGCCGGCCACCTTCGCAGTGCACAGCATCGCGCGATAATAGATCAGTGCGTCAGCGAGATATATAAGCACAAAGTTCGCGTAAAAATAATCGAAGGTTCGACATACGAAGACTACGCCCGGTATAAAGAACAGCAGCAGACAAGAGTCATTACGCAGACTACGATCAGCGCGCAACGCGAAAAGGAACGCCAGATAATTGTCGCTTGGAATGATGTCGCAGAGAAGATCACGCGCCAATATGCCAAGTTGCACATGCGCAATTTTCCGCAGATGCGAGCGGAATTTCTCTGGAGTGCATTCAAGATTTTAAACGAAGCCGTTGATCGCATGAACTATAACGACGACTCGGATGAAATTCAAAAGCGAGCGCTCGCAAGGGTCTTCGAAAAATTCGCAACAGTGGTCGAAGTGCCGTCCACAATGCTTGCGTTCGAGTTTTTTAAGCTCCGCAAAGAAGGAAAGCTGTCGTGAGAGCCCGCGCGGCCTTTACTTTGATAGAGTTGCTCGTAGTAATTGCAATCATTGCCGTGCTCGCAGCAATGGCTGCGCCAGTATATATTGAAACAAAAAGAAGCGCGCAGAAGGCGCAATGCCAATCGAATCTCGCTCAGATAGCAAAGGCGTTTGAGGCGTATATTTCAGATCATAACGGTTGCTATCCGTGCAACTCGGACTCCGACGAAGGCCAGTATTTGTGGATGGGCAGATATTGGCGGTGGTCGATCAAACGCTATGTCGGCTACACGGCTGCATACGACTCATCTGACCCGCGGGGCGCAAAGCAAAGCACGCATGCGTGGAAGAGTATTTTACGCTGCCCCGGTGACACAACGCCGGGTGATGTATACGATGGAACCTCATACGCTTACTCGGCTGCGTTCTATCACACACCGGATCAAATCAACTCAATGAATCTTGTACAGCTATATAATGACCCGAACCCGTCGTTTGCTATCATCAAAACGGGCATGGTAAAATTCCCCACAAAGAAAGCGCTTATAGCCGATTGGCTGACGCACACAGGCGATAAGTCAAGTTGGTGGTCATGGAGCGGCTCACGTAACTATATGTTTGCCGACGGCCATGTTGTGTATATGAGCGCAAAAAAGATTCGACCGGCAGTCGATGACTATCCCGATATAAACTTAACGCGAGATGGCATCGAAGGTAGAGATATAAACTGATGCGCGAGATTTCTGCTGACAGCATAACAAAAAACACGAAGTTTGCCTGTATCGAGGCATGTCGAGTATTGCCTGATGACGTCCTCGATGCACTCAAACGCTCGCTTTCTATCGAGGATTCGCCTGTCGGCAAAGATGTGATTGAGCAGTTGATAGAAAACGCTCGAATTGCGCGCGAAGAGCATATGCCTATATGCCAGGACACCGGCATTACGCTCGTTTTCGCAGAAATTGGACAGGACGCGCATATAGTTGGCGGCAATTTATACGACGCTATAAATGAAGGCGTGCGGCAGGGCTATGCCGAGGGCTATCTGCGAAAGTCCATAGTAGGTCATCCGCTCGACCGCAAAAATACTTTGGATAATACACCGGCCGTCATCCACACTGAAATCGTGCAGGGAGACCGGCTCGCTATTACTGTTTGCCCAAAAGGCGGCGGATGCGAGAATATGAGCGCGGCAAAGATGCTCACACCGGCGCAGGGCTTTGAAGGTGTAAAGCAATTTGTTGTGGACACTGTCCGGGATGCAGGGCCAAACCCATGTCCGCCTATAATCGTCGGCGTCGGACTGGGCGGAACTCTCGAAAAGGCGGCGCTGCTTTCAAAGAAAGCGATTTTGAGGCGAGTCGGACAGCCCAATGA
>JAEWSK010000264.1 GCA_023398345.1 Armatimonadota bacterium
ATCTAGGCGCGCAGTGGTCATTTATGAAAGGCGACAGAGCCGTTGCGCAAAGTGTCATGGAGCACTCCGCTGCGTCAAAAGCCGGAATTAAAGCAAATGACAAGCTCGTGTCCATCAATGGCCGATCGATAGGCAGTGGAAAAGAAATGGTCGCGGCTATAGAAGCAAATGATGGCAAACAAGCTAGCATTGTGCTCGATCGCGCAGGCAAACAGATTTCAGTTACGATAAAACCGCCCGTGCAGTGGGTCGAATTCGCCGGAATGAAGTGGGTGTTCCCGGGCGGATATTCTATCCAAGAAACAAGCTCAAAACCGAGTGCTGCAATTGAAGAATTCGATCTGTTGAACAGCATCAATGGCCGGAAAATATCTTCGGGCGAGGAAATGATAAGGACAATCGAACAGGCGGGCGGCAAAACGCTAAATATAGTCGTAAAGCGCGAGGACAAAGACAAGGCGATTGCAATTAAGCCAAATACTGACTCTATTAAACACGGCGATTACACGGCCATCGGGCTGCTGGGATTCGTCCCGGCACCACACCTTGTCAAAGCGGGATTTTCCGAGTCCATCGGACGAGGATTTGAAAATATAAAGCAGATGCTTGAGATGCTTTTCACCACACTCACATCTTCTCGAATCAAAGAAGACGTGGGCGGGCCAGTGATGATATATAAAGCAACACAAGTCTCAGTGGCGCTTGGGCCGTCACATGTGTTCTGGTTGTTGGGAAGCCTCAGTCTCGGCTTGGCGGTAGTCAATCTCATTCCAATACCGGCAGTGCTCGACGGAGGGCATCTGATACTGCTCGGAATCGAAGCTGTGCGCAGAAAGCGCTGGTCGCGTGAGCAGATGCAATCAATGCAAATGGTAGGGCTAGCGTTAATTGCAGTTATATTCGTCCTCATTTTGGTGTCTGATGTGACAAAAATTCTGACCGGTCAGGCACCGCAGTAGACTTAAAATTGCTCGATATGATACAGAGAAAAGCCAAAAAGTTAGTCAATATTGGACAAATCGCGATTGGCGGAAACGCGCCGGTGGCGGTGCAGTCAATGGCAAATACGCCAACTGCCGATGTTGACGCAACAATTGCTCAAATACATGCGCTCGAAGCCGCCGGCTGCGATATTGCACGCGTAGCTGTTCCAAACGAAGAGGCCGCTCGCGCGATAAAGCATATTAAGAGCGCAATATCAATACCGTTAGTTGCTGACATACACTTTCAGTATAAGTTAGCGCTATTAAGCTTGGACTCTGGCGCTGATAAATTGCGCATCAACCCAGGCAATATCGGAGACGCCGATAAAGTTGAGATCGTCGCAAAAGCGGCGAAAGAGCGAGGAGTGCCCATTCGCATAGGCGTCAACGCAGGCTCAATTGACAGATCGCGCTACGGAACACCTAGTGCGGAGGCGCTGGTTGAAAGCGCGCTGGATGAAGTAAGAGTGCTTGAACAGCTCGGATTTGCCGATATTGTAATCTCTCTTAAGGCATTTGACGTGCCCATGATGATTCGCGCATATAAACTCGCAAGCGAAAGATGCGACTATCCGCTGCATTTAGGCGTCACTGAAGCCGGGCTTACATGGGAAGGCACGATTAGAAGCTCGGTAGGAATTGGCGCTGTCTTGGCGGAAGGAATCGGTGATACCATCAGAGTATCGCTGACCGGAGATCCTGTCGAAGAAGTTAAAGTTGGCAAAGAAATATTAAACAGCCTTGGACTCTACGCAAAGCCGTTTACGTTGGTATCATGCCCGACATGCGGCAGGTGCGCGATAGATATTGCGGCCATCGCCAGTGAGGTCAGACAGAGGCTTGAAGCCAACCCACCGTCAAAGCCGATCACTGTGGCGGTGATGGGGTGCATAGTAAATGGGCCGGGTGAGGCCTCGCTTGCAGACGTTGGGATCGCCGGCGGACAAGGCAAGGGAGCTGTATTTGCAAATGGCGAGATGCTCAGAACGGTAAGCGAGAATTCGCTGGTAGATGAGCTTATGCTGGAAGTGGGTAAACTGGACAAGTGATACGAAGAGCTAGGATAACTGATGTTAAAGATATTCAGACACTCGTAAACTCGTTTGCGGCGAAAAATGAGATGCTGCCGCGCGCGTTGAGCACTATATATGAAAATTTGCGCGACTTCTACGTTGCCGTAGATAACGAAAGCGTAATAGGCTGCTGTGCGCTTCATGTGACATGGGGCGATCTCGCGGAAGTAAAGTCACTTGCCGTAGAACAGAGCGCTCAGGGCAAAGGCTGCGGCAGACTGCTGGTCGAGACATGTCTTCAAGATGCCAGAGAGCTTGGCGTGCCGAAAGTATTTGCGCTGACTTATGTGCCCGCTTTCTTTGAAAAGCTGGGGTTTTCTATTGTTGACAAAGCAACGCTTCCTCACAAGATATGGTCGGAGTGCATAAACTGCCCGAAATTTCCCGACTGCGGTGAGGAAGCAGTAACTATTAACTTATAACCGAGGATTACATGCGAGCATCACAACTGTTCTTTCCAACTCTAAGAGAAGTTCCGGCTGAAGCCGAGATGACAAGCCACAAACTACTGCTTCGTGCGGGGTTCATACGCCGCGTGGGGGCAGGAATATATGACTATTTGCCACTTGGCTATAGAGTAATTAAGAAGATCGAGAAAATCGTGCGCGAGGAGATGGACGC
>JAEWSK010000165.1 GCA_023398345.1 Armatimonadota bacterium
GGAATGCACAGGCCGACTATATCAAAACAACCATACGAAGTTGGTTTGGTGGAAACCGTTCCAAAATCGTCAATCCGGGCCAAACCTATTGCTACCGATTTGATACACGCATTAACTATGAAGACTCCAAAGCTGCTCTTGCAAGGCTGGAAGAGTTTATCCGTCAGTTTGTGGCAAGCTCGCCGCACTTTAAGCAGCATCACATGGAGAATCTATGAGGTCGATTGCCGACAAAATCAAGGCATTGATTATGCTGCCGTTTCGGTCATGGCGTCAAATTGCGCCGGAAATGCCAAACGGGACAGTGCCAAAGATAAAATACGTGTTTGGGTTCTACCGCACTCAAGCAGCCCCGCGCTGGCGGACAGTAGTCAGAGCATCAACAGTGTTGTTTGGCTTTGCGCTGTTTTTTGCCCTGCAAATATCACTGGCCTACGGCATTACACAAATCGACGTTAACCCGATGGCATGGGTGCTAATAACTGCGTTTTTTATTATTACAATTTCCCTGACGCTTGCTTCCACCAAGCCCACTTTTGCATTTATAGCCTGGTTAGTTCTCTCCCCGTTGGGATTTATCTTTCTGAGAATGGACTTCGGGGCAGGTATGCCTGCCGTTACCTTTGATCGCATTGTAATTTTAGCCCTCGCCATGATCCTGATTATCCGCACGATGGCAAATCGGCATCAGATTAAAACTCCAATTGTCGGCGAGTGGCTGATACTTGCTTTTATTGGTTATACAGTGTTGATGGTAGCTTTTTCCAGTCCGAATGACCCAATACAGGCACTCGGTATAATTTCAGAGAGATTCGACCATATTGTACTGTCGGTAATTATATATTACGTTGCGAAATCAGTGTTGATTACAAAAGAGCACGTGAAATGGGCTGTTATTGGGTTTGTGATTACGGGCTTTTATGTCGCGATTTCTGCATTCTATGAGCACTACACTGGAAGCAGATGGTTCAGTTCTTTTCTTGGTGCGCAGTATCGTTTGGGATACGGTGATGTGGGCATGGGGCGCGCAACTGGTCCGCTTATAAATCCCGCGGCTGCGGGTGCTTTTTTGGGAATCACTGCGTTTTTAACGCTGCACCTAGGTACTGTGAGCCGCAATAAGTTTGCAAAGTTCGCATGCTTCTGTGCGGCCGGTATACAGTTGATAGGATGCTACTTTACTTATACGAGAAGCGGTTATATATCGGCGATTCTCTTGCTTTGTGCGATGCCGTTTGCGGCGAGATATTATCGCAAGACTTATGCTTTTTGTGCCGTCGCCGCAGCAATAGTTGCAATTGTAGCGTTGCCGATCGTTCTTTCGAATGCTGACATTAATAAGAGGCTTACACAGCCAAAAACTGTATTGATTCGACTAGTCGTTACACATAATACCATCAGCATCATTCGCGATCATCCATTTTTCGGCGTTGGGTTGGGTGAGATAGATCATGCGTTGGAGCAGTATGTGTCAAATGTTGGGACGCTTGGTGGCATATATGCCAGGGGGCTATATCCAGGGATTAGTTATCCACAAACTTCGCTGCGCAAAGTTGTTACATCTCACAACTCAATTCTTACAATATTTGCTGAACAAGGAATGATCGGTGGCCTTTTATTTATTGGGTCATTGTTCGCACTTCTGGTTCACTTGTACAAACTGTGTGTTCGCATGCCTTATTCCGGTTTGCTTGGACGCGACTTTCTTTGCCTAGTAATAGTTGGAATTATAGGCCACATAGTCTCGACTATGGGCTATGATATTAGATTTTTCAAATATCCCAGCTACTCTCTTTGGGTATTGCTTGCGCTTGGAGTCCGGCTTGGAGAGATTTATGCAAAAGAGCAAAGTCAAAATGATGCGTCGTCTACCAGGGCCGAGTTGCCGAAAGAATTTGTAAATGCTTAGCGTCGGAGAGACGTTGTAGAGGTGTGTCGTAACTATGCGAGTTGTATTGCTTGGCCCATATCCAAAAGCTGAAGGAAAGATACACGGTGGTGTCGAGGCTGTAACTTCGGCTCTTGCGGATGGATTGGCGGCCGTGCCGGAAGTTGACGTGCATGTCGTTACATGCGTTGATGGGCTAAAGCAACCGGAGAACTATGTCACCAGCACTGGCGTCAATGTCCATCTGATTCCACTATTCAGAGTGTTTGGATGCCTTACTGGTTTTACAGTTGATGTGCGCAGAGTCAGAAGCGCATTGCAACAAATTAATCCCGATATTGTCCATGTTCACACACAGCTTATGTACGGTCGTGCAGCCATTGAGAGAGGGTGGCCGTCCATACTTACGATTCATGGCATATATTTTCGCGAGACGGCTCCGATACGCGGTTTGGCGAGAGTTCAAGCAAAGCTTGGATGCGGATATGAAATTTTAGCGCTGCGGCGGGCAAAGCATATGAGTGCAATTAACCGATATGCGATTAACGCCTATGGCGAACGAATCCATGCAAACGATATTCGCTATATCGATAATCCAATAGACGACCGCTACTTTGCAATTCCAGATAAGGCGCAGCCCGGTCAAATACTGTTTGCCGGTATTATCTCGGATCGAAAGAACTTAATGAGTCTATTAGAGACGATCCCTGTGCTGGTAAAATCACACCCTCATATCAAACTTAGAGTTGCTGGGGCGATAGTAGATCGAGACTATTACAACACTTGCGTGTCTTATGTGTCGCAAAACGGCTTGGAAAGTAATGTAGACTTTTTAGGCGCGGTGTCAATTGAGCAGATGCTCGACGAGCATGCGCATGCATCAATGCTGGTTTTGCCTTCATGGCAGGAGACAGCTCCTGTTGTCATATCCGAGGCGATGGCTGCAGCAAGACCAGTTATTGCAACTGATGTAGGCGGCGTGTCCGAGATGATAGATGATGGCAAGAGCGGGTTTGTAGTTCAGCTAAACGACCAGCAACAGCTTACGGCAAGCATTGATCGATTGCTGTCCGACGACAGCCTTAGAAAACAAATGGGCGAGGCGGGCAAAGCTATTGCCGAAGCGCGATTCAGACGTTCAGTCGTAGTAAGTAAGACGATTGCATTTTACAAAGACGTCATCGAAAGTGAGCGAAAAAAGTAGGACGATGCTCCGTTAAAGCGCACTTTCCTTAGTGTCGTCGGCAAGTCCGAGTTTTTTAACATTCTTATGCCAATAAAAGTTGTTTTAGCACAGCAATATCCATTTGAGACAGACAAGTTTCCCGGAGGTGTGCATACCGCCGGTTACTATCTCGCGCGTGGGTTGCAGGCAAGAAATGATGTTGACGTTCGTGTGCTTACAGTCAGTGGGCAAGCTCCGAATGACATTGACCGGGTGGATGACGGCCTGCGAGTGCGTTTTCTATCCGAACCCAATGTGCGCATAATTCCAAACATGACCCGCAATATTAGGCGAGTTTCACGCCAACTGCGCAATATGAAGCCTGATATGGTGAATGCCAACTTAGTGGTATATGCTGTGGCGGCGCTGCGGGCGGGCATTCCGACAGTCTTTACAGTTCATGGCGTTATTCATAAAGAAGCTCAAGTATATTCGAAACCTCTCGACAAGCTTCGCTACTCACTGTATTTAAAATATGACCGCGAGGCAATGTCTAAGGTCAAACATATTATTGCTACGAGTCCATATGTGGTTAAAGAATACGACGGGCTTACGAACGCCACATTTCATGTTATTGATAACTGTATCGACGACCGCCTGTTTGCCGTGCCCAATAACGAGGAACCCGACCGACTTTTGTTCGGCGGAGTAATTTACGACCGCAAAAATGTGCTGGGTCTGCTTGAGATTGTGCGCAGGCTTCTTCAGTCAAGACCAAATCTAAAGCTTCGTATTGCGGGTAAGGTGCTGGATGAGGCATATTACCAACAGTGCCTTGCGTTCGTCAGTGAGCACGGTTTGGAGCGCAACGTTGATTTTCTCGGCCAGACGACGGTCGAGTCAATGATGGATGAATTGTCTCGCGCGACAATGCTGCTTTTGCCTTCTAAGCAGGAAACCGCGCCGTTGATAATAAGTGAGGCACTGAGCGCAGGCAAACCCGTTGTCGCTTCGACCGCTGGAGGAATTGCCAATCTTGTGCATGACGGCGAGACCGGCTATGTAGCCGATTGGCACGATAATGATCGGTTTGTCGAGTGCATTGACAAGCTTCTTGGCGATGATAATCTTCGCGAAAAAATGGGAAAGGCTGCGCGTGATGAGGCCGTTCGCAGATTTTCCAAGGACGCGGTTGCTGCACAGACGGTAAAAGTATACGAAAAGGTGCTGGCAGAGCATTGACCATAAAAGGCAGATCGGCAATAAATATAGATTCGATGGCCTGTCGAGACGCTGCCGAACGTCTATATGCGCATCTTTCGTCGCGTCATTTGCGTGACGACGGTGCGATTGTCGGCCCCGATCCGGGGGTTAGTATTAATCTGCGAATTACACGTTTTGTAAAATCTTATCTGCGAGTGTTGCCTTGGAGGGATCATCTCTACTATCTACAGGCGCAGGCATATTGGATCATTGACAATTTGGAGATGGCCGAGCTAATGGGCGAAACGCGCTATGCAGACGCCGCGCTGCGATGTGCGAACGTGGTTGCGTCGCGCCAGAATCGCGATGGCTGTTGGAACTACCCGCAGGCTGAGTGGAAATTTCGCATATCTACTGTGGAAGGCTGCTTTGGCGCATTGAGTTTGTTAAAGG
>JAEWSK010000187.1 GCA_023398345.1 Armatimonadota bacterium
AGCGAATCCCTAAGCTGCATCACACACGCCGGACAGCCGGTTGCAACAATCTCCGCGCCGCTTTCACAGACACAGTTCATTTTTGTTTCCGCTACGACCTGCGAGAGTTTCGGATGCGTAATACTAAAAGTTCCCCCACCCCCACAGCACCTATCAGCAAGCTCCATCTCTACAAAGCTATCACCTAAAATACTATTCAATAGCTGCCTTGGCGTCGAATGAACGCCCATTCCCCGGCGCAAGTGACATGAATCGTGATATGTCACGGTAGCCGCGTCATTTAGCTTGCTAACCGAGCCGTCCGGTGCGTATCGACCGACAAATTCGGATATGTCGATTACTTTGCGCGCGATTGGTTCTGCTTCGCAAAGCCCCAAAAGCTCAGTCCATTCGCGCGATATTGTCAGGCCGCATGATCCACATGACGTGACAACGAATTCGGCATCGACTGCCGAAAGTGATTTGATGTTTCGTATCGCCAACTCACGAGCATCCTTGATGTCGCCAGAATTGAAAACGGGAGTCGAACAGCAAACAAGATCATGCGGTAAAATCACCCTCGCGCCTAGTTTGCCAAGCACGCTCACTGTCGCAAGACCTATTTCGGGATAGATTAAGTTGGCCGCGCAACCGGGGAAATACGCAACTGTAATTTTCGCTTCGCCTTGCGGTTCAATGACTTCTGGTAGCCTTGAAAACAGCGATTTCCGTCCAAGTGTAGGAAAGTCCTTGTCCTTACGTATGCCGATCAGTGGCAGAAGGTAGCGCAATGGATTGTTTTGCATCTCTATCGCTGACACATGCTGGGCAAGCCCCATCATACGCATGCCAAGTGCCATCGTGCGCGGATGTTTGAAACCTTCTGAGAAAATTGCTCGCTTTATCAATGGCAGCCCGTCTGTGTCGACAAACCCACACCGCGCAGCAAGCGCGATTCTGTTCGGCTCGACTCCACTGGGACACTCACTTGCACATGCGCGGCAGTTTAGACACCTTTCCATCTGTGTCTTGAATGCCTCACTGATCTCTATCTCACCATGAATAGCTGCGCGCGCTAAACGAACTTTTGCCCTGGGAGAAGTCGTTTCTTCGCCCACGAACACAGGACATGCCGCCTTGCAAAAACCACATTTCATGCAGTTTGAAAGCGCATCATCAAGATCAGTAATCTGCTTGGGGATCATAAAACTACACGAACTTTCCGGGATTAAAAATGCCATTGGGATCAAGCGCGCGCTTGATTTTTCGCATGACCTCGATGCTTGATTCTCCGACTTCACTAACAAGTGCCGATGCCTTGCAAAAGCCGATGCCATGTTCTCCGCTGATCGTGCCGCCAAGCTCAAGCGCATCTGCAAAAAGTTGTTCGATGGCGGCATCAACGCGCTTCATTTCTTCTTTATCACGCTCATCGGTAAGAATTGTCGGATGCAAATTTCCATCGCCTGCATGCCCAAAAGTGCCAATGGCGATGTTGTAATCTTGCGCGACTTTTTCTACTCTCTCAATCATATCGGCCAGCTTCGGCAGCGGAACGGTCACATCTTCTAAGATAGATGTCGGTTTTACACGTGAAAGTGCAGCCAACGCCACACGTCGTGCTTGCCAGATTTTGTCGCGCTCATCTGCGTCATTGGCCTGCTGAATGGAAATTGCGCCACTGTCGGTCAGCGCCTTAATTCCCAATTGCCATTCCTGTTCGACCGCGCATTCGACAAGCCCGTCAAATTCCGCCAAAACCAATGCCCCCGCGTCGATAGGCAGCCCCAAATGCGCATAGTCCTCAATCACACGCAGAGTAAAATTGTCTATAATCTCAAGCGTGCCTGGGACTAAACCGGCAGATACGATATTTGCCACTGCAAGACCGGCTGCTGCAGGGCTGGCAAATGTGGCGGTCATAGACTTTCGATATTTCGGCAGAGGCACAAGCCGCAGCGAGATTTCTGTTATCACCCCAAGGGTTCCTTCAGAACCGCACATCAGCGATACCAAATCATAGCCCGCCACGCATTTTCGTGTTCTTGCTCCACTGGAAAAAATCTCACCGGTCGGGGCGACTGCGTTGAGTTGCATCAAATAGTTGCGAGTGACACCGTATTTTCCCGCTCGCAGGCCGCCTGCATTCTCCGCGACATTGCCTCCAATAGTGGAAACATTCACACTTCCCGGGTCGGGCGGATACAGCAAACCAATTTTCTCAGCCGCACCGACAATTGTGGCAGTTATCACACCAGGCTCAACAATCATGTGCTGATTGCCGGCATCTAGTTCGACGATCTTATTCATGCGGGTTAGATCGAGAACAATGCCGCCGCTCGATGCTACAGAGCCACCACTCAATCCAGTGCCCGCTCCCCTTGGCACAACAGGGAAAGACGCATCATTTGCAAGAATTAAAATCTTTGATATTTGCTCTGCGTTTATTGGGCGCACGATTGCATCAGGCACATATTCAGTGCGCTGGCCGTCATAGGCATAACAAAGCCGATCTTCATTTGAGGTCAAAACGTAATCCGCGCCGATAATCTCCGATAGCTTCTCAAGCACAGATTTCGATAAAGAAGGGGTGTTCATAGGTTTAGGATAGGTCAAACTGCATTGGAACGTCAAGAGGACAAAATTACAATTCAATTGGGAAACCCTTCGTAACGGAGGGTTTCCCAATGCATGTGTTAAGGATTACTTTGTGTAAGGGCAATTGGGGCCGCCGGCTCCAGGCCCAGTGCCAGTTCCCATTCCAGCACCACAGCAAAGCCCACAGCCCATACCCATACACATACCCGGCCGGGACTTCATCATCTCCTGCAGCTTCACGCGTTGATCGGCAGTAAGCACCTCGATGGCGGAAATTGCATGGTCAATTGCTGAGTTGCGAACCTGCATGCGAAGCGTGTCTAACTCAGACGCTAAACTTTTAATCGCTGCAGCATCGGGCTGACTCTCCATCCACAGCTCTCCCATCTGCTTCATCTTGGCCTGAATTTCAGTCCTTGCAGTCTGGGTAGAACTCATAAAGTCGCTTTGAATAGCCTTGATTTTTGATACTTGGTCATTAGTAAGGCTGAGCTCTTTGCTGATTTTATCCAGCATGCCCAAGCCCATGCACCAGCCACCGCCGGTTGCCGGGCCAGCCTTGCCCATCCTGCCTTTCTGAGCAAATACAACACCAACGCTCATCACAAGAGCCAGCACCAGCACAAAAGCAACAATCTTGATTTTCATAGCTTTCCTCCCATTTGCCTCATGGCACTCGTTAGTTTTTTCCGCGCTGCGTTATTGGCAAACAACTATGTGACATTCAACATAATTTAAGAACGTCGCGCCGCAACTAGGCTACGTGAAAATAAGTTGTTTGCGAGGCTGTCAATTGCCACGCCACTTTTGCTTGCTGAACAGTGTATAAAGTATCCACCACCTGCATATATGCCGCAATGGTCAGGATATGATCTTTTGCATGCAAAATACAATCGATCGCCGGGCTGAAGCTGATCGAACGGCACACCGATTCCCACTTGCGCCTGCTGTCTTGCCGTGCGAGGCAGTGACACGCCAAATCGATTGAAAACCGAACGAACAAACGCTGAACAGTCCATGCCGGTCGCAGACGAAGTCCCGCCGTAGACATATGGGATTCCCATATACTGTGTGGCGGTGCGTATGATTTCGTTGTCAGTAAAATTGCATCTTGACACATTTGATCCGCGGGAGGTTTGAGTTGCACGGTCTATGTTAGATTTCTTCGTGACCAAGTCATAGCCGATTAGCTTTACATGCTTTGCAGGTATCCAGCCCGTAGCGCCGTTGACCATCAATACCCCCATCCAATCGCGCTCCTCGCGGATAACCGCGAGCGGAGTTTGGGCGGAAACACGCGCATACAGACGACCGGAAGTGGACTTTGACTGATATATTGTCGCTGAGGCCGAAGTAACCAATCCCACGCGACCGACTTTGACGGTTGTATCGTGAGATGACTTCGTTGTTTTTGGCTTGTGGCTGGATTGAGAACTGGGCTTTGACGCGTCACCAAGTGACGGTGTTTCAAGATTTAGCGTAATTGTCTGCGCACAAAACGCAGACGAACATAAAAACGTCAGAACAACAACCGACAACAGACGTCTAAACAATCTATCCATTCCTCCAAACCACCGCATTAGTATACAACACCATTGCATATTATCGGCATCACGCCTACAGGTGGTTAGACGGCAAGTGCAATCGAATAGTTTCACCTGCTAGGTGGCGGAATTGCAAGGAAGTTTAGAATGGTGGGCAAGGAGGGAGTCGAACCCTCATGGGTTTCCCCTGCGGATTTTAAGTCCGCTGCGTCTGCCATTCCGCCACTCGCCCACAAGCGTCAGTCTACCAAAATGATCACATTGATGTCAACGTGCGAAGCAAAAACGCTGCGCCGGGTTTATCTAGCGGTTCATTGTTGTTGCCGCATTTCGGCGATTGGACGCATCCGGGACAACCATCGTCGCATGGGCAATCCTCGATGACGCGCAAAGTTGCGTCCAACAATTGCTCTATTTGGTCATAGGCGTTGCGTGCAATTCCAACACCTCCGGCATGGCCGTCATATATAAATATTGCGGCACAGCCGTCTGTGTCGGGGTGGGATGGATGGGACACGCCGCCTATATCATTGCGATCACAAAGCGCAATTAGTGGAAGAATGCCGATTGACGCATGCTCGATGGCATGTATCGTGCCGCCGAGATCATATCCATGTCCAATAAGTCTATTTGTCAGTTCCTGCGGCAATGCAATCCAAACGGCTTGGGTATCCAGATGCGACTCAGGCAATTGAAGTGGCGTTCTGTCGATAACCTCATCGCTAAAGAGCCTTTTTCGCCAAAAGTGCGTTACTTGGTTGCCGACTGTCACATCGCCAAAGCAAACTCGAGTTTTGCCTATGCTGCGCGACTCCAGGCATTCGCGAACCTCAGACCATGTTCTATTGCCGGATGTTGTGTAATAGTTGACCTCGCTGCGCTCGACAAATGCGCTCTTTGTGTCAAAATCAAGCCGCGTGACAACATAGGACTCACCAGCATGCAGATAAACTGCGCCGGGATGCACCACATCGAATGCGTTCGCGCCATCAACTGTACCTAACAGTGTCCCGCCATTATCCACACAGACAATATCATAACTCTCGCTCGACGATGATCTTATATTCACGCCCATTGCAGGATAATTGCCGCCGGGCCAATACCACTGCCCGTTATAACCGAGTTGGTGCATCTCCTCCAGCACGCCCAGCACTTCCCAAGCGCGCGCGCCAAATAATTTGTCCACTTCATCGTTTGCGATCGGCAGTTCGTATGCAGCGCACACCAAGTGATCCGCAAGAACATAGGGATTTTGATTATTTACTATTGCGCGTTCGTGCGCCGCGTCAAAAAAGAAATTGGGATTGCGCATGAGAAATTGGTCGATTGGATCATCATACGCAACCATTACTGCAAGCGATTGCTGCATTCCCCTGCCTGCGCGTCCTGCCTGCTGCCATGTACTTGCAACGCTGCCGGGATAGCCGGTCATAATGGCCGCATCCAACCCGCCAATGTCAACACCGACTTCCAGCGCCGATGTCGATGTGACGCCTATCAGGTTCCCATCGAATAATTTTCGCTCTATTTCGCGCCGCTCTTTTGGAGTGTATCCGGCGCGATAGGCCATTATTTTATCGGCATTGGGTGACTTCTCATCGCGAAGTGCCGTGCGCGCATATCGAAGTATGAGTTCAGCGGTCTTGCGCGCCTTTGTAAAAGCAATCGTGCGTACGCCATGACCAACAAGCCTAGTAAATAATCCCACGGCCTCTGAGTTTGCGCTCTTGCGTTCGCCTTTTGAGGACAGATACGGCGGGTTCCAGAAAACAAACACTTTCTCGCCAGAAGGTGATCCGTCATTATCGATTACGCGCGCATCTGTTC
>JAEWSK010000001.1 GCA_023398345.1 Armatimonadota bacterium
GGATTGGAGTGGGGACGGCTCTACGAGAAATATCATTCCAAGTCATATGATCCGGCCAAAGTCTCTTGCGAGGTCCAGCGGCTTTACGGCGACCCCTATGTGAATGACCATCGCGGCGTCTTCGAATACATTCTCGGCGGTCTTCAAGACACGAAGCTTTTGAACGTGCGGGTGTTCGACAAACCTACGAAGGAATCAGTCTACAAGAAGCAAACTAGCGATGCCAAAGCCAAAGGCGTGTCTAACTGTCCGCTCTGTGCGATCGGGCACACCGCGAACAAGGGAAAGATCTACGAACTCAAGGAAATGGACGCCGACCACGTTGCCGCGTGGAGCAAGGGCGGCGGAAGCTCGGCCGACAACTGCCAAATGCTCTGCATTACCCACAATCGGGCCAAAGGTAATCGATGATAGATGGATCGCAGATGGATAGAACTCTATTGATCGACATCTAAAACCGACTTATTAAATAAGAGTAGCATCTCTTTAATTTACCCACGAGGCAGCCATCAGTATTGCTGTAAACAGGAGAGGATAATGGACTACACATTTGCGGATGTTGACGATCTAAAGCAATTTATAGCGGATAACCTAGTCGACTCTGTAGAGGTGGCCCGGTTGCTCGGATGTTCACGGCAAAACGTTGATGATCTAGTGAGACGAGGAAAACTTATTCCTCTATATGCATCTCAGCGCAACCGCCTGTATTTTCGCGCCGACGTGCTCGAGCGTCTCAAGTAGGATGTCAATCAGCATTGAAAATTGACCCCACCATCGGCGTCGAACTCTGAGCCGCTCGCGGCATTACGCAGTAAGCTCACAGATGCGGGTCAATGTTGGACGCCGATTACTGGACTCATGTGGGTCATGATTGCGTGCCAATTCACAGCATTGCCCTCGTGCTGAATTTGATCGCATGGAAACGAGGTATAAAATGAGCCCGGACGAACTGAGGAAATTGATAGAGGATAATATTGTAAATACCAAGGAAGTGACTGAGATACTTGGTTGTTCACGCGAAAACGTAGCCGACTTGGTGAGACGCGGAAAATTAAAGCCAGTTTATACATCACAGAGAGCTCGCCTATTCCTGCGCGCTGACGTCCTCGCGCGTCTCAAGCAGGATTAGAGCTTTCCGCGCGGAAAGACAACAACCCCGGTCGCGGGATTATCGACTTAGTGCAGTCCGGACTTGTCGCAGTGGCAGCCGTGCTGCTTGCGATCTATGTTTTCAAGAGGGATAAGTGAAACAGGAAGAACTTAGGAAACTAATAATTGACAATGTTGTGGATTCGGCTGAGGCGTCCGAGATGCTGGGTTGCTCTCGGCAGTTCTTGGACAGCTTAGTCAAACGCGGCAAGATTGTGCCCATCTACGCGTCGTCAAAAGCCCGCCTATTCCTGCGCGCCGACGTCCTCGCCCGTCTCAAGCAGGATTAGAGCTTTCCGCGCTAAAAAAAAGCGCCCCCGGCTATGATTGTCGGGGGCGTTGATAGTCGGCCGGCGCCCTTGCCGCCGTAGCATTCGTCAGTTTTAGTGGAGTTCTTTGATCTCTCCTGTTTCCATATATGCGATGCGCTCGCCGACATTTGTAATATGATCTGCAATTCGCTCCAAATAGCGTGCTACAAGTGTAAGCTCCACTGCCATTTGGGCTGTTTCCGGCTTGTCTTGAACGAGCGATATCATCTCATCGCGAACTTGCCGATATAGCGCATCCACCTCGTCATCTTTGCGAGCAACATCGGATATCACATCAATATTGTGATCTACAAACGCATGCAGTGATTCGTGGAGCATGCCTTGGACGATCTGGGCCATTTGTGGGATCTTAACTATATCTATTATGGGGTCGATGCCGACAAGTTTCTTTGCCGCCTTGGCGATGTCCAGCGCGTAGTCCCCCATTCTCTCAACGTCTTTTATAATATAAAGCCCTGCGGCTATTGTGCGCAAATCGCGGGCCATTGGCTGCTGCAGCGCAAGTAAAAGCAGACATCGCTGCTCGATGACCACATTATATCCATCTACAAGGTCATCTTTGACTATAATCTCATCGGCAAGCATCTCGTCACGAAGTTGCAGCGCGCGCACAGAACCCACGAGCATCTCCTCAACAACACTGCCCATTTTCAAAATATCCTGCTTCATCTCCTGAAGCTCTTCATCGAAGCTTTTTCGTGTAGTATCCATCAATCCCTCCAGTCCGGGTGCGTGCCATATTTACAAAAACTTTCCTGGCAATTGAATTCCCGTAGCAGTTAAGCGAAAGCTCCCTATTAAATGACATGCGCCCATCGCATCTAGCCGAAACGCCCGGTGACGTAGTCTTCTGTCCGTTTGTCAGTTGGCCGAGTGAAAATCATATTCGACTCTCCAAACTCAATTAGTTCCCCCATCAAAAAGAACCCAGTAAAGCTCGATACTCTGGCTGCCTGCTGCATGTTATGCGTGACAATTACAATTGTGATGTCTTTCTTGAGTTCATGCATCAATTCCTCGATTTTGAGAGTCGATATAGGGTCGAGCGCAGATGCCGGTTCGTCCATTAAGATGATCTCAGGCTCGACGGCCAGCGCCCTTGCTATACACAATCGCTGCTGCTGCCCGCCTGAAAGGTCGAATGCCGACTTGTGAAGCACATCTTTGACCTCGTCCCATATTGCTGCGCGCACAAGGCTCTTTTCTACAATCTCGGCGAGTTTGCCGCGGTCGGTTGTCCCATGCACTCTCGGGCCGTAGGCGACGTTATCAAATATGGACTTTGGAAACGGATTGGGCCTTTGAAAAACCATGCCCGTATTCTTGCGCAGTTCGACTACGTCTGTATCTGCGCCGGTGACATTGCAGCCGTCTATCCATATCTCGCCCTTTGTCTTTACGGACGGGATAAGATCGTTCATTCGATTTATACTGCGCAAAAATGTAGACTTGCCGCAGCCGGACGGGCCAATGAGCGCCGTAATATCGCACATGGGCATTTCAATATTTATGCTTTTAAGTGCCTGAAAGCTGCCGTACCAAAGATTAAAGTTGCGCACAGATATTGTCGGCGCATTACTTTTATGATTCATGTTTTTCTCCACGTTGCTCACTACCATTTCCGTGCCCTTCTAAACCGCGTTCTTATAATTGCCGCAACAAGGTTCATACCAAGCACCAGCACTAAAAGCACCAACGCTGTCCCCCACTGGAACTTTGGTGGCGCATTGGGAACCTGGGTCGAAAGCACGTATAGGTGATATGGCAGCGCCATTGCCTGGTCATGTATAGAATGCGGCAGGTCACGCAGGTAAAACGCGGCGACAGTAAACAATATCGGCGCGGTTTCGCCCGCCGCTCGCCCTATCCCCAATATTAGACCGGTGATGATTCCCGAAATTGCATTGGGGAGAACTACGCCGACCGTCGTCTGCCACTTTGTTGCTCCCAAGGCAAGGCTTGCATCCCTAAACGACTGCGGCACTGATGACAGCGCTTCTTCAGACGCTGTGATTACCACAGGCAAAGTTAGGATTGCGAGAGTCAAAGAGCCTGACAGCAGCGATGCACCAAAGTGCATAAGCATCACAAACAGCCCCAGACCAAACAGACCATAGACCACAGACGGCACTCCGGCGAGATTCACTATTGAGAGACGTATGAGCCTGGTAAACGTCCCCGGCTTTGCGTATTCTGAAAGATATACGGCAGCCAGCACCCCAAGAGGCAGTGCAAACAGCGTCGTTCCTATAATTAAATAGATCGTTCCCACGATGGCTGGAAGAATGCCCCCAGACCTCATCATATTTGATGGCGGCTGAGTGAGAAAAGTCCAGTTGATCGCCGCAAACCCGTGATCGAACAACAAATACACAACACACAGCACGGGAAGCACCACAAATATCGTGGAAAGGCTTAAAAGAGCAAACGCAATGCGCTGCTTTTTAAATGGGTGAAGTTTCATATCTATCTCCTCACCCTCGTCCTTTGCAAGGCCAAATCGGCAATGAGATTAATGGCAAACGTCATAAAAAACAACACCATGCCGATTGCAAAAAGCGAGAAGTAATGCGGCGTCCCCTGTGCGACTTCTCCCATCTCCGCTGCGATAGTCGCCGTCATCGTCCTAACCGGCTGAAACAGCGAATGCGGAATCACTGCCGCATTGCCGGTAACCATCAGCACAGTCATTGTC
>JAEWSK010000044.1 GCA_023398345.1 Armatimonadota bacterium
CCGCCGCTATGAGCAGGCTTATGACCGAAATGGGCAAGCAGATCGGCGAGGATGGGGAAGAAGGCATAGACGAATATGTCGAAGAAGCGCAACGAGAAATTTATGATGGACAGAGCGATCAGTAAAAGACCAAATCAGGAGTAATCATGCAATTTAAAATGAGGTTACTAATTATGAGTGCCGCGATAGTATGTCTCGCTACTCAGGCAATGGGTGCAAAGCCGTCAAAGGCCGAGATGGTCACATCTGCCGAATGGGTGAAGACGAATTTGACCGCAAAAACTTCGAGATTGCCGATTTCTTTTGTCTACGGCGGAAAACCGTCGTCCGAATTATTGACGACATGGAAGTCAAGCAAAAGCTCAACAAAAATCGACGGACAGCGCCAGCGAGAGACTATTACATACACAGACCCCAAAACCGGTCTCGAAGTTCGATGCGTGGCAATCGTCTATAAAGACTTTCCAACCGTCGAGTGGACTGTTTATTTTAAGAACACGAGTAGTGCCGACACGCCGATAATTGAAAGCGTTCGAGCGCTGGATACGACGTTTTCGCGCGCGAAAGGCGGTGAGTTCATTCTTCGTCGACAAAGAGGCGACAATGCCTCGCCGACCAGTTATGAACCTGTTGAAGTAAAGCTCGATGCCGATTCCACATTTAAGTTTGCTCCCGGAGGCGGACGGCCTACTTGCAATGAGGCGCCATATTACAATCTCGACTTAGGCGGTCGCGGCGTAATTATCGCGGCCGGTTGGCCGGGGCAGTGGGCTTCTGAGTTTGCGCGCTCAAGCAAGGATTCGGTTCATGTTACATTCGGTCAGGAACTGACTCACTTCAAGCTGCTGCCGGGCGAGCAAGTTCGCGGCCCAATGATTGTGCTTCAATTTTGGCAGGGTGGGGATTGGATAAGAAGTCAAAATGTGTGGCGTCGATGGATGATGGCCCACTGCATGCCCAAGCCCGGTGGTAAATTGCCCGCTCCGATGCTGCTGGCTTCCAGTGCGCGTGCATATATGGAAATGGTTCATGCTGACGAAGCGAGCCAGATAATGTTTATAAACCGTTATTTGGAAGAGGGCATAAAGATTGATTGCTGGTGGATGGACGCGGGTTGGTACGCAAATGAAAGACCGAATCGCGGCGAGTGGCCCATAGGCAGTTACTATGAGCCTGACCCCGATCACTTTCCGCGTGGCATTGCTCCAATCAGCGACTATGCTCACTCAAAAGGCATAAAAACCCTTCTCTGGTTCGAGCCGGAAAACATATGGCCCGATACTAGGATTATGAACGAACATCCTGAGTATGTGCTCCGGTCGGATTCGCCCATATTTCTTCTTAACTTGGGGATGCCGGAGGCCAGAAAGTGGCGGACGGATATAGTCAACAAGGTTTTGACGGATGCAAAGGTTAACATCTATCGTCAGGACTTTAACATGGAGCCCATTTCATATTGGCGACTGAACGATGCAGAAGACCGACAGGGTATAAATGAGATCAAGCACATCGAGGGGTATATCCAATTTTGGGATGCAATTCAGAAAAAGCATCCCGATATATTGATTGATTCATGCGCGTCCGGTGGACGCAGAAATGAACTTGAGGCGATGCGTCGTGCCGTTCCGTTGTGGCGCAGTGACTATGCTTATGAACCGATAGGCCACCAGTGCATGACCTATGGACTATCGCTGTGGCTGCCATATAACGGCACAGGAACTGTGGCCACTGTCAATGCGAGTTATTATGGCGGCGGCGTAAGCCCAGTCGAGCCTTACGCGTTTTGGAGCAATGCCGCTGTTAGCATCGTTCTCGGCATAGATGCAAGAGAGAAAGGGATCGATTACGCGAAACTGCGCAAGCTCGTCAAAGAGTGGCGCTCGATCAATCATCTATATTACGGCGATTACTACCCACTCACGCCGCACAGCACCGCAAGGAACACATGGATCGGCTGGCAGTTCGATTCGCCTGAGAAAAACGAGGGGATGGTCCAAGCGTTTCGGCGTGATGAGTGCGAGTCGGATTCAACTACACTCAAACTGCGCGGGCTTGATGCCAAGGCTTGCTATAAAGTGACTAACATCGACACGGAGAAGTCCGTATCGATGTCAGGCCAAGATCTGATGCAAAAGGGACTGACAATTAAGTGTCAAGATAAGCCAGGGGCAATTGTAATAAAATACAAAAAGTCGGCAAAAAAGTGAAAGTGTGAGATGAGTTAAATAGATGACTTTGCCCCAGTGCTTCAAATGCTTAGATTTGTTGCATTGGGGCTTTGTATATTATGGGAGAGCCTGCAAAAAAGCAAAAAACTATTGCTTCGCTATTACTTTGTTTGCGTCGGCAGTGCCGGTGATTGCAATCGTGCCCTTTGATATACGCACGGATTTGAGCTTTGCTCCGATGCCCAATTGTTCAGTATCGAATACTGGGTTGATGTCGTGCTCAATATGACCTCGCACCATACCGGGCACTTTTATTCCTCGCGTAGAGAATTTATCAAGCGCCATATAAAGCTTTGTCTGATCCACAATTTGAAGTGCGCCTTCTGCTTTTACCGGTGTTCTGAGAAGCATAACCTTGGGCATTGCAGTTACAGTCAATTTGTCGCTATTTAACGTGATATGCGCGTTGCGCAGATCCGGTCTGGCAGTGGCGAGCCAATTGTTGAGATCATCTTCAATTACTTGTGCCTTAAAGTTTGTGCTTTTTACTTTTGTGATAGTTTGATCCAGCTTAAAATGTACGTCAGTAAGGCTTATATCGAGTCGGTTTACGACCATTCCGTTGGCCATTTTGACGCCTTTTCCATGAATATCTACTTTTTCGAGTTTGCCCAGCGCTATGTCCACAATGTCGCCGTTGACATCTGCTTTGTATGAATCGGCTTGGCCGATAATTTCGGGCATCTTATTTGCAACGGCTTTTCCGATCATTGATCTCAATGCCGTGCCAGGTGTGAGACAAGCTGTTCCAATTATCATAGCTGAAATCAAAAGTTTCCTAACTTGCACCATGCGGCCTCCACTTTGCCTGACCAGGCGAACTGCCGAGATATTGAGCAAATTCTTTTGCATCATATTATCTTTACGACGTTGGCTTGCCCCAAATGTGCCCGTCAAGTGAAATTGAATGAGGCTCTATGGAACATCGGTCTAAAAAAGTGTAACTTGAGTTCAGGCTGCCTGTCAATATTGGCCATAAACAAGCAGACGGTTTTTGTGTTGCGTGCTAATTGCGTGTTGTGGTATAATTTGCTGTCAGTTAAAGTAAGAGTGAAAGGTGTAACGATGAAGGCTGGTATTCATCCGAAATATGAGAAGGCGCAAGTAACCTGTGCCTGTGGTAATACATTTGAGACTCGCTCCACTGCTTCTGAGATCCGCGTGGAAATTTGTTCTGCTTGCCATCCATTTTATACTGGCAAACAGAAGATCGTGGACACTGAAGGACGAGTAGAGAAGTTCCTTTCCAGATACGGCATGAAGGGAACTCAAAACAAAGACGAGCAGTAGCTGGTTTTTTAGCAAATATGAGGGAAGCGATTAGGACGGTTATGCAATTTGCCGCCTATCGCTTCCTTTGTTTATGTTTTCCCCGTTTCGTGCTTTGGTGATTTTTTAATGCGGTAGGCGAGGGGGATAAGCTTGGTAGATAAGAAAAAAGAATTTCACTATGGTGGTCAGGCCATCATAGAGGGTGTGATGATGCGTGGCCCGAAGGACTTTGCGGTCGCTGTCCGGCGTGCAAACGGTGAAGTTGTTACGACTACCGAAAATGTCGAGACAATGTTCGCTAAGCTGGCTTGGCTCAAGAAGCCGTTTCTTCGCGGCACGCTTGCGCTTATCGACGCAATGGCGCTAGGCATCAAGGCTCTGAAATATTCCACCGATATTGCAATGCAGGACATTGCCATCTCCGAGGGCAAATCTGATGTCGGCTCGGATTCACCTGAGCCTGTTAAGAGTGTCAACGATGCGACGATAAATGCAATGTTGGTCGTCGGCTTAGTTATCGGCTTGGCATTTTTTATCTTTGTCCCAATATTGTTTTCGAGGCTGCTTAATAATTATGTGCATGTGCGCTGGCAGCTAACGGCAGTTGAAGGTCTGTTTAAGATTGCGCTGTTCGTTGGTTATGTTGCAGCAATTTCGATGCTTAAGGACATCAGGCGTGTGTTCCAATATCACGGCGCAGAGCACAAGACAATTAACGCCTACGAGTCCGGCGTCGAGCTCAACGTAGAAAATGTGGTGCGCCACAGCAAAGTCCATGTTCGCTGCGGAACCAGCTTTATTCTTATTGTTCTAGTGGCAAACATTGTGGTTTATGCGCTAATTGGAGATCAACTGCCGCATGGCAGTCTGCTCGAAAAGGGGTTTGTAAACAACCTGATCCGCTGGGCCTATCATATTTTGCTGTTGCCATTTGTTGCGGGGTTGGCATACGAGGCTATTCGAGTTGCGGGAAACTGCAAGGACTCGATCTTGACGAAAATAATGCTGTTTCCAGGCCTTTTGATGCAGAAGATTACCACGCGCGAGCCTGACCCGGATATGATTGAAGTTGCAATCAAATCGCTGCAGTGTGTCCTTGAAAAGGAAGCTGTTGCCGCCAAAACAAAATAAAAATCAAATTGGTTTACTGTTGAAGTAGCCCTATTGCCTTTCGATTTTAAAAATTATGTATGAAAAACTAGCTGAAGTAGAAGAAAAATACGAGTTGCTGGAGCAAAAGCTTGCTGATCCTGATGTGTTTCAGGATCCTAAAGAATATCAACAGGTTGCTAAAGCTCATTCGGATCTGGCCGATATTGTGGGCAAGTGGCGTCAGTATAAGCAAGCAAAGCAGCAGCTTATTGATACCGAGCAAATGCTTTCTGAGAAGCTGGACGAGGATCTTCGCGAGCTTGCGCAGCTTGAGCTGGATGATCTGAAAGAAAAGATTTCCGGCTTTGAAGATGATCTTAAAGTCATGCTTTTGCCCAAGGATCCCAACGATGATAAGGACGTAATTGTTGAGGTTCGTGCCGGCACCGGCGGGGAGGAGGCGGGACTGTTTGCGGGCGATTTGCTTCGCATGTACACTCGCTATGCCGAGCGGCACAAATGGCAGACAGAGCTTATGAGTTCGGTCGAGTCCGGCATTGGCGGTTACAGCAAGGCCGTGCTTGCGATTAAAGGGCATGGTGCGTATAGTAAGCTCAAGTTCGAAGGTGGAGTGCATCGCGTTCAGCGTGTGCCGGCGACTGAGTCCAGCGGGCGAATTCATACGTCGGCCGCCACTGTGAGCGTGCTTCCTGAGGCCGACGAGATCGATGTGCATATCAGCGACGACGATCTTGAAATAGATACATATCGATCAGCGGGCGCGGGCGGACAGAACGTGCAGAAGAACGAGACTGCAATTCGCATTACGCACAAGCCGTCCGGCATTGTCGTCACATGCCAAGACGAGCGCTCTCAGCTTCAAAACAAGCTGCGTGCTATGCGAATGCTTCGCACTCAGCTTTATGAGCGTGAAATGTTGGCTCAGCAGGAAGAAGTCGCCGCACAGCGTCGGTCTATGGTTCGTTCAGGCGATCGCAGCGAAAAGAGCCGCACATATAATTATCCTCAAAATCGCATTACCGACCATCGGATCGAGTACACGTCCTATAACCTGCCTGCGTTTATGGACGGCGACCTCGATGAAATGATAGACCGGCTCAATGCTGCCGACCAGGCTGAAAAGATGCAGCAGGTCTCGTGATTGAATTTGGCAACCACATCCGATGAGCTGAACTGTGCAATCGAGCGGCTTCGCAATTCCGGAGTCGAATCGCCACAGCTCGACTCCCAGCTAATGATGGCCCATGCGCTCGAATGCTCGCGGCTTGATTTGATTTCGCACCCCGAACGTGAGCTTACCGCAGCGCAACTAGAGTCATTTAGGTCGATGCTCGATAGGCGCGCGCGGCGTTATCCTCTGGCATATATTATCGGCAAAAAAGAGTTTTACGGGTTACTCTTCGACGTGACGCCCGAAGTGCTGATTCCGCGGCCTGAGACGGAGATTTTGGTCGAGGAGTGCATAAAGCGCGCGGGTGATGCGCCTAAAATTGCAGACGTCGGCACAGGCAGCGGCGCAATTGCAGTTACGATAGCTGTGAATCTGCCGAATGCTCGCGTGTGGGCGACTGACGCAAGTGAGTCGGCGCTCAATGTTGCGCTGGCAAATGCGCAGAAGCATGCAGTAACGGATAGGGTAAGTATCACTCGAGGCGATTTACTTGAACCACTTGCAGATTTCAAGTTCGATATGATAGTCTCGAATCCACCGTATATTCCAAGTGGCGATATTGATTCGCTCCAGATCGAAGTGCAATTCGAGCCTCGCGAGGCGCTTGACGGCGGGGTTGATGGGTTGGATGCTTATCGAAGGCTGCTGACTCAAGCAATAGGTATTGCCCGCATTGTGGCGCTTGAAATTGGAGCGGGGCAGGCGGAATCAGTTGTCCGAATTGCCGAGGACGCCGGGTGGGGGTGCGTTGCAGTAGTCAATGACCTTTCGGGTATTGAGAGAGTAGTTCTTTGCTTTGATCAAAAAAGTGAGGCATGTCAATGATTACGCTCAAAGTTGATCCGAATGACCCCGACATGAAGTCAATTCGCGCCGCTGCGGAGGCGATTCGCAATGGAGAGCTTGTTGTTTTTCCGACAGAGACCGTATACGGCCTTGCAGCAGACGCGTTTAACGAGCAGGCCATAAAGGCTGTATATAGCGCAAAGGGTAGGCGAGACAATCAGCCGCTGCCGGTGCAGGTCGGAAGTATTCAAGACGTTTCCAAAGTTGCGCAGTTTATTTCGCCGGACGCAAAAAGGCTGGCCGAGATATACTGGCCGGGGCCATTAACGCTCATTTTGACAAAGAGTGCCGCGCTGCCGTCGTTGGTTACGAGCGGCGGAAAGACAGTCGGCGTGCGCATTTCCGATCACCCAATTGCGCTTGCGTTGGTCAAGGCGGTCGGCTCGCCGATTGTTGCAACCAGCGCAAATGTAAGCGGTGCATCTTCGCCAAAAACTGCGGCGGAGGCGATTAGCGATGTGGGAGAGAATGTATCTGTAGTGCTTGACGGTGGGTCGAGCAGATACGGCGTGGCGTCTACCGTGGTCGATATGACCGTTATGCCGCCCAAAATACTTCGGCGCGGGTCACTTTCAGTCGATGATATAAGAAAGGTGCTTGGAGAAGTTGAGGAATAGTTCTACAAAGGTAATGGCGCGGGCAGAGTTGGCTGAGATCGTTTTGCAGGCGCAGTCTGCAGGTAAAGTCGTTGTTTTTACTAATGGCTGCTTTGACATATTGCACGTCGGGCATGTTCGCTATCTTCAGCAAGCGCGCTCGCTGGGCGATTTGCTTGTAGTAGGAATGAATACAGATGAATCCGTTCGCAGGCTAAAGGGTCCCGAACGGCCAATAAATTCTGAAAATGACCGTGCCGAGGTGCTCGCCGCTCTCGAATGCGTGGACTTTGTGACTCTTTTTGGCGAACAGCTTCCAACGGATCTGATTTGCGCGTTAAAGCCCGACATCGACGTCAAAGGCGGCGACTATCTTCCGG
>JAEWSK010000077.1 GCA_023398345.1 Armatimonadota bacterium
TCGTAGTGGTTATCCCCATT
The DNA here is from genome assembly GCA_023398345.1 of Armatimonadota bacterium. Classification (GTDB taxonomy): domain Bacteria; phylum Armatimonadota; class UBA5829; order UBA5829; family UBA5829; genus DTKD01. The sequence goes on from JAEWSK010000077.1 coordinate 21, forward strand.
CTTGTCGTACTTTAACACACGTTTCTGAATTGCTTGTTCAGCAATTTTTAAATTGATATTTTTCACGCCGGAATTATCCGTCGGCGCAACCTTTGCGGCAAGTTCCAGCGCATTTAAAGCGTTGCGCGCATCTCCTCCGGCAACATCGACAATGTGATTTAAGGCATCTTTTTCAATTGTGATATTCTGGCCGCCCAGCCCGCGCTCTTTATCAATTAAAGCGCGTTCAAGAAGTGTAATTAATTGATCGTCTAAAAGCGGCTCGAATTTAAAAAGTCGCGAGCGCGAAAGCAGAGGCGTGTTAACCTCAAAATAGGGGTTTTCAGTTGTAGCGCCGATGAGAATAACCGTCCCATCCTCTACGTATGGCAGAAGGGCATCCTGTTGGGCTTTGTTAAATCGATGGATTTCATCGACAAATAAAATTGTTCTGCGACCGGATACTTGACGAAGCTCTTTTGCGCGCTGGATCACCTTTCGCATTTCGGGAACGCCAGAGATGACCGCGCTGAAGTTTTCAAAGCTGCAAGCCGTATGCTCAGCTATAACTGCCGCAAGCGTGCTCTTGCCGCAGCCCGCAGGCCCCCAGAAGATCATTGAGGTGATATCGTCGTTTTCGATAGCCGTCCGAAGCGCGGTTCCCTGCCCTACAATTTGCTGCTGGCCGACAAGTTCATCAAGGTTGCGCGGCCGCATACGCGCAGCAAGAGGCTGAGCGGAGCGATCCGCCGAATCGGACTCATCAAAAAGACCACGCGCCATTATCGCCCCACCCCCAAACAGTTATAAACTATGAGTTCGTAATTAATTGCGCCGCGATTAGTAACTCATAATTCATACTTATTAAATCATATTTTGTAAATCAGTCCTCGACTATTTTTATATGCAGCTCTTTTAGCTGCTTATCGTCCACCGACGATGGGGCCTCGGTCATCGGATCGATGCCGCTGGCCGTTTTCGGGAATGCCATCACCTGGCGAATATTATCGTCATCGGTAAGAAGCATTATAAGCCGATCAATGCCCGGCGCAATGCCGCCGTGCGGGGGAGCGCCGAACTCAAATGCATCCAGCATATGCCCAAAGCGCACTTGAATCTCATCATCAGGAATATTTAGCAACTGGAATATTTTGTTTTGAATATCGCGCCGATGTATTCGGATGCTGCCGCTCGCCAGTTCGTGACCATTGCACACAAAGTCATATGCCTGAGACAGCACCTTGCCCGGATCTTTTTCGAGAAGCTCGATGTCTTCTTCGCGCGGCATAGTAAACGGGTGATGCTCCGAATCCCATCGCTGGTTGTCATCGTCCCATTTAAACAGCGGAAAGTCCGTCACCCACGCAAATGCCAACACATTGTCGTCGCATAACCCCAGCCGCTTGCCCATCACATTGCGCAAGTTTGCTAAAGATTGAGCCACCAACTTGGGCACATCTGCAACTATCATAAGTAGGTCGCCAGTCTTTGCACCGGCTCGCTCGACTATCGCCGCAATCTCTTCGTCTTTTAAGAACTTGGCGATTGGTGACTTGATGCCGTCTTGAGTCAACGCGATTGTGACGAGTCCTTTAGCGCCGAACTTTTTAGCAAGCTCAGTAATTTCGTCGATCTGTCCGCGGCTGTATGACGCGCATCCCTCGGCACAAATTCCCTTGACCTGCTTGGCAGATGCAAAGACTTTAAAATCGGTCTTGTTCGCAATATCAGTAATATCGTATAACTCCATGCCGAAACGAATGTCGGGCTTATCAATACCGTATCGCCTCATAGCCTCAGCGTGAGTCATACGCGGAAACGGCTTTTTGAATAACTTTTTAGCCGAAAGTTGCTCAACTATAGACACAAATAAATGATCGCAAAGATCAAATATCTCATCTTGACTTGCAAACGACAGCTCGAGATCGAGCTGCGTAAACTCGGGCTGTCGGTCAGCACGCGGGTCCTCGTCCCTAAAACATTTGGCTATTTGATAATAACGATCGAACCCGGCCACCATCAAAAGCTGCTTAAGTTGCTGCGGGCTCTGCGGAAGTGCATAGAAACTGCCCGGATAGAGCCTTGCAGGCACAAGATAGTCGCGAGCGCCTTCGGGTGTGCTCTTAATGAGCACCGGTGTCTCGACTTCTATAAATCCATTCACGTCCATATAGTCGCGGATCAACTTTATAACCTTTGCGCGCAGAAACATACGCTGCTGCATCTCAGGCCGTCTTAGATCAAGATAGCGATACTTCAGCCGCACCATCTCGTCAGTGGTGATTCCATCTTCAATCGGGAACGGAGGCGTGTTTGCCGCATTTAATACTTCAAGCCTGTCCATCTGAACTTCGATCTCGCCCGTCGCAAGATTAGGGTTTTCAGTTCCTTCGGGCCTGCGAGAGACAACCCCCTCGACTTCAAGCACAAACTCGCTGCGCACGGTCTCTGCTATCTTAAATACACCCGGCGCGGCATTTGGATCGCATACGCACTGAACCACGCCAACCCTATCGCGCAAGTCGATAAAAATCAACCCGCCGTGGTCACGCACACGCTGCACCCAACCCTGCAGCACCAAACGCTGCCCCATATCCGATGCGACAACTTCGCCGCAGTATTTCGACCGTGTTTTCATATATCCTCCGAAATCCACAAACCCAGCGCAACACGCACTGAATAAAAAATTAAAATCAGTTATCTTTGAGGCGTTCAGCCAAGTTCGACAGCGACACGCTCTCTTGTGCCGAGTTACTCATGTCTCGCACGCTTGCAACGCCGTTTGCTATCTCATCTTCACCGATTATAACAACATATCTAGCACCGAGCTTATCGGCGATCTTCATCTGAGCCTTAAGGCTGCGACCGGTGTAGTCCATTTCCGCCGCAACACCATGCCCGCGCAAATCGAACGCAATCTTCACCGACGCCTCATGGCCTGCATCTCCCAATCCAGCCACAAACACTGTGTTGTGATTATCGCATGGAAGTTCGACGCCCATTGCATCAAGTGTGAGCGCCAGCCTATCGAGCCCCAACCCGAAACCAATCGCCGGGGTCGGCTGCCCACCTATCTCATTAACGAGATTATCGTAGCGTCCACCGCCACCAATTGCGTTCTGCGCGCCCAATTCGCCCGAAACGAACTCAAACGCGGTCTTTGTGTAGTAATCAAAGCCGCGCACCAGCGTCGGATCAAGGACAAATTTCATGCCCATATCCGTCAGATATTCTTGGACTTTAGCAAAATGTTGAGCGCAGTCCTCGCAAAGATAATCAACCATCCGAGGCGCATTGCCAAGAACAGCCTTGCATCCGGGTTCCTTGCAATCGAGCATGCGAAGCGGATTCTGTTCGTAGCGCACAGCGCACGTCGGGCATAAATTGGCCAATTCTCCCGACGCATATTCAACAAGCGCTTTTCTATAGTTGGGCCTACAGTCCGAACAGCCTATCGAGTTCAGTTTAAGATCAAAATTTGCGACTCCGACTGACTCGAAGAATCTCGCTGCAAGCGAAATCACTTCAGCGTCTATAGCCGGATCTATCGAGCCAATAGCCTCGACACCTAACTGTGTATGCTCGCGATACCTGCCCGCCTGCGGCCGCTCATATCTAAAAGCTCTTGCAATATAGTAAAGCTTGACAACCGGCACTGCAGCTCCGAGCTTATGTTGGACGTAGGCTCTTATTACAGGTGCGGTGCCTTCGGGGCGCAAAGTAAGGCTCTTACCGCCCCTTGTTTCAAAGCTGTACATTTCTTTTGAGACCACATCGGTCGTCTCACCGAGATTGCGGGTAAAAAGCTCGGTATGTTCAAATGTGGGAGTTCTTATCTCGCCGAATCCGTACAAGCGACATATATCTCGAAATTGCGATTCGAGATACTGCCACCTGGGCGTCTCCGACGGAAGCACGTCCCTGGTTCCGCGAGGCGCGGCATATTCGGCCATAGCAACACTCCAAAAACAAGGTGGGAATGATTCATTTTAGGCTAAGCATGAGCGCATTGTCAAACCAATTGCCAATAATCCCATTAGTGCAGAATAACACTGAATAATACAAACATCGACGCACATACACATCCGTCGATCGCACGTATAAACCACCTGCTGGACATAGTAGAAGCCACGTCCGGACTAGTCCATGCAATAAGCGGTCACGCCGTGCAAGAAAAATGCCTCAAATCAACAGCGATTTCTGCCGATACTGATACTGTGACATAGTCGCCACACAGGATGGAGAATATGATAATAAGACCTCAAGGTGGAACTCACCAACATATACCATACGCAGCGGGCAGATTCGGCG
>JAEWSK010000127.1 GCA_023398345.1 Armatimonadota bacterium
GACACAGAAAGTCACCTCCTTAATGGCGCGACCGATAGCAGCCCAAAACCAAATCCTTTGGCCGAACCGATGCCGTTCTCCAGTGCAGATAAAAATGCCTGGCTGTCGGTGACTCTCAGCACGCCATTAAATATCGCTGCCGAGTGGACTGTTGCGTGTGTTTGCTCAGAGTGCTTGTCTGTTTTTATCCCTTTTTGTTTGCCGTCAGAGATGACTCTCGCCTCCAACAAATCAAAACCATTCTTTGAAGCCTTGCGCTGCAACCATGCGAGTCGTTCGGTTTCAACATATATGCCGATGCGCTTGCCGTCACGCTTGACGCTGGGGTTGGCTCTCAGTCTAAAGCGTAGAGCTTGACCATCCTTAATCGCCGGCGTGACAGATTTATACTCAACCTTATCGTTAAGATAGCCGCGCAAATTAGCCAAACTTGCCCAGTCCGGCTGAGATTTCGATTGAACCAAAGCAAAAAGCTCTCCGTTAGTAGACTCATCTACCCTAAACAAGCACCGAGCCTTTTTGAACGCATCTGCCTCTCCAAAGGCTTTTGAAAACGTGCGATGCATTTGATATGGATCACGCAGTTCGGCCTGCACCTGCCTGCTGCGTGGGTTTAGCTTAAGTAGCGATAGATGCATTTTTACTCACCTCCGTTCGGAAACGGGATGCAATAGCGATCCTCCCGTCTAAACCCATAGCTGCGAATCATATTTGTCTGAACCACATCCTGACGAACAAATTTGCCGTCAGCATTCTCAACCATTACCTGCAATACTTTTGGCCGATTTTTCGGTTCTATCCGTAATTGCGTAGACTTGCCCAGCCATGACCATGCATGTCGCGCCAGAGCATCTTCAATACTTTCATATTGATCTGAAAGCGAGTCCAGAACAGGTCTTGTCGGCACACATGCCTTGCGACCGAGAAACACAGGCCATTTCGGGTTTTCAAGCGCCGCCGCGCACTTATCCAGCAAACCGCCAAAGCCGTCGCGTTCTTCCAATGCAACTAAAAACGATGCGTCTTCAATGTAATAGCGCGGCGAGATAATGGTGGCGGGGGTTACATTTGGATCAGCCTCAAGCTTCCTCAGCGACTTTGCCGTAGCAACCCCACTGTGTCTAAATGAGCCTTCGGCGGTCGGCAGGAAGTCGGTGATTGTCTGATAATCCTGAACGATCTGACCCGGCCACTCCACGCGAACGCCAAAGCGCAACCCTAAGCTGAGTTCAGTTTTAAGCCTGGGATCGCGCATGGGATATCCCAATGCGCATCCCAATAGCCCGATTATGCCGGATTTTGTAGGCTCGGTTTGTGTATCGCGAACATCCCAGCGCGACCTCTCACCCCACGATTGCCACACGCCTTCCAGTCTTAAAAGGAGTACTTGCCTAGCCATTGAGAATCACATCTTTCAAAGAATTGCACAGCGCGTTAAGGTCAGGAACTTCCGTAACCTCAATATCTTTTGGCGCAAACTTGTATTCCGGCGAAAGCACAAATCGCGCATTGGCTTTTATATTAAACCCTTTTGTCAATGCGGATATATGCTCCGAAAGTTTATTTATGGAATCCTCCACCAGTCCGACCATGCCAGGCATTGCGGGCTTAGCAAACGCATTGGCATAACTCACGGGCGTGTTTGCTGGCCTGACTTCCACAAGCACTGCAGATGGCAATTGATGGGCAGCAAATGTATTTTGCTTTCCTGAAGGGCTTGTTGTAATTGCAGCTTTTAACATTGCATCAATCGCTCTGAACGCAAGCTCTTTGGCGTCATTTTTCTCTGTTTCAGATATGCCATTGCGTCCGGCGCTATCGCCCGTGAGATTGGCAACTAATCCGTCAAAGTCGATTGAAAAATATTTGTAATAGCATGCTGAGTTGAATTCAACGTCACCAATCATATCCGCCCCAGCATCTTCGTCGGAGTTCTTGGTGTCCTTGAGGTCGTCAACTGCTGTGAAGTAATCATACTCACAATCGACTTTGTTTGTTGAAATCGCATGCGCGATCTGAGCCGAGGCTTCACAGTCTCGAATCGCGCCCGATGTGACCATTCTACCGAACAGCGCGATATCAACACTTACCGGTCTGTATCCCCTAAGTTCTGCTGATGATTGCAGTTCCTTTGCCGTGATTTTTTCAAATGCCTTGGCATCCCCCGCCTCATATATAGCAGATTTCATCACTTCATAAATAGCTGCAATATCACTGTCTGCAAGAAACATCGTCTGAGCAGTCGCATATTTGCCATCACTTCCATCGGCAGTTTGTTCCTTGCCTTCTTTGTTTCCAAAACCTGATGCTTTACGTGCGGCAAGTTCGGCAAGCTCATTTGTAACTCCATCAGCAAGCAGTTTCTCGCGAATGAGTTCGGGCAAACGACGAGTGCGACTTGCAAGACATCCTTCCATCTCTTTTCTAAACACATCTGAGCGTCGAATGCTGCGCTTTAGGCACTGGCTGGAAATACGCGCGCGCTTATAGCCGCCGAAAACGGCCTCCTTGGGGCTGCCCGTATCGTCACGATTGAGGTTTGAAGGCGAGTGGTTCTGAAGCATATGAATTTCGATAAGCATCTTAAGTAGTCTCCTTTATTCTTGAGGGTTCGATTCAACTGTATTGTTTTCCGTTGACTTGAATAACGGTGCGTAGTAGCTGCGCGCCCATTTCTTTTGAATCCATTTGTCTCTGCTGTTCCAGTGCTTGATATCATAAAGCAGTTGCGCCCAATCAATACGAACTGTCGGGTCTTTGAGCGCTATTATGCGTTTTGTCATCTGCCTGAGACGATATGCAAGCTCTCCGCCTGTCGGCAGATTAAAATCTGCGTCAAGTAAGACATCAAATCGGCGGTCAAGCGGGCTGTTGTCTGACGGCAATACTCCAGATGCGTTTCTCATTGCGCGAAGAGTTGCGCCGAAGTCACCTTTGAAGCGATTATTGCCGTCAATTGCGACCTTGTCCGATGCAAACAGCGTGGAAATAAGAAAATATGCATACTCGTCTTTAAATCGACCATCGTCAAAGCGAATAATCGGCCGGGCACCAAGCAAGCTAAAAAACCAATAGGTGTCCTTCTCCCCGATATAATCTCCGGCACAGTGCCGCAGCGCTGCTGCCTTGCTTCTTTCATTTTGAAGCAATTTTGTGAG
>JAEWSK010000265.1 GCA_023398345.1 Armatimonadota bacterium
GTGTCCGGCTATCTTGATGCATATCTTAGGAACTCCAAAGAATATGCAAACTAGCCCCGAATATAGCGACGTCATGGCGGACATCAGTAGATTTTTGCGCAATCGCATTGACGCTCTTGTCGAAGCTGGTGTAGATGAAAAGCTGCTTATTATTGACCCAGGAATCGGCTTTGGTAAGAATCCTGAGCATAACTTGGAAATAATGCGCCGATTAAAAGAATTTAAGTCAATTGGCCGTCCAATTCTCGTTGGCACATCGCGCAAATCGACTATTGGCAAGGTGTTAGGCGGACTGCCACCAGCCGAGCGGCTTGAAGGAACTGCCGCAACTGTTGCTATATGCATTGCAAATGGAGCCGACATAGTCCGTGTGCATGATGTAAAAGAAATGGCGCGTGTAGCGCGTATGACTGATGCAATTGTTCGGCAAAAACTCATTCAATAAACCAACAAGGCCCGCTCTATAAAATAGAACGGGCCTTTTAATATAATCAACTAGCGCTACCTAAGCAGTGCTGCCAATTTTGTCGGCAAAATAGGAGTCATACGCTCCCAAATCCAGGAACCCATGACCGCTGAGGTTAAACAAGATCACTTTCTCCTTGCCTTCCTCTTTTGCCAGCTTTGCCTCATTTATAGCTTGACAAATCGCATGGGCGGATTCAGGCGCCGGAATGATGCCTTCTGTTCTGGCAAACTGCATCGCTGCCTCAAATATATCTACCTGATCCAAGGCTACGCCTTCAATCATGCCCTTTTCAACAAACAGACTCACGAGCGGAGCCATTCCATGGTAGCGCAACCCACCCGCATGGATCGCCGGTGGCACAAATTCAGCACCCAGTGAGTGCATCTTGAGCATTGGAGTTAAAGCTGCCGTGTCTCCGAAATCATATCGATAAGCGCCCGTTGTGATTGTCGGGCACGCTTTCGGTTCGACCGCTACCGCGCGGACATTCTTTCCGGCGAACTTATCAGCCATAAATGGCATTATCATTCCACCGAAGTTGCTGCCGCCGCCAACGCATCCGATTACAACGTCAGGATATACGCCTGCCATTTCCATCTGCTTTTTAGACTCAAGACCGATAACGGTCTGGTGGAGAATGACATGGTTTAACACGCTGCCCAGAGAATATTTCACATCGTCGTGGCTGAGAGTGTCTTCAAGAGCGTCACTAATAGCCATTCCGAGGCTGCCGGGACAATCCGGATCCTTGGCAAGTATCTTCCTTCCGCACTCGGTTTTGTCACTTGGGCTTGGAAAAACTTCAGCACCAAATGTCTGCATCATCGACTTTCGGTAAGGCTTTTGATAATAACTGCACTTGACCATATATACCGTGCAGCCGATACCAAAGAAGTTGCACGCGATAGAAAGAGCACTTCCCCACTGACCGGCGCCTGTCTCGGTGGCAATGCGCTTCGTTCCATCAAGCATATTGTAGTAAACTTGTGGAATTGCCGAGTTTAGCTTGTGGCTTCCGGCAGGGCTGGTACCTTCATACTTGTAATAAATCTTGGCTGGGGTTCCCAGTGCTTTTTCGAGATCAATCGCGCGGTACAATGGACTCGGCCGCCACAGCGCAAGCTTTTCCATAACCGGATCCGGTATCTTGATCCAGCGCTCAGTGCTCATTTCTTGTTCAAGAACACCTCTTGCGAAAATCGGCGCTAGATCCTCAGGTTTGCAGGGCTGTTGAGTTGCGGGGTGAAGCGGCGGAGGTAGTGGTTCACCTAAATCCGCGGCCACATTATACCATTCTTTCGGTATGTCATTCTGACTCAGTAAGAACTGGCGTTGCTCCATATCAAGCCTCCTAGGGTAACACTTTTAGGCTATAATGCTAAGGTTATTATATAGCTACAAACTATCTTAGGCAAGCGGTCAATTGTACGAGAATATATTGCAACGTAAAAATGTCATAGGATACGGGTGTATTGGTGGAGGGAATTTGATTGCAGATATTCGAAATATTAGTATGAGTAAATACGCATGGAGGCGAGCTTGGAGGCAATAGACCTCAAAGGACAACCACTGGATTTGGACTCGACATTCACATGTGGACAGGCCTTTCGGTGGCGAAAGCACGAGGATGGCATATGGCGTGGCGTTGTTCGCGACAGGCTAATCGAACTGCGTGTCGATGGGAATATTTTGCGCTGGCGAACATATCCCGACGGTGGCCAAGCGCTTATAGTTGACTATTTGCGGCTGTCTGACGATGTGAATTCTATTTATGGCGAACTTTCCGTGCACGATTTACACATGGCTTCGTTAGTAAAGAGATTTAATGGGTTGCGACTCTTGCGTCAAGACCCGATTGAGACGCTCCTTTCATTTATATGCTCTACAGCAAATAGCATTCCAAGGATTTGCGCAGCAATTGAAACGCTTTCGTCACTTTACGGTGAGTTGGTGTGCGAGAGCGGCAACATGTGTTACTTTACTTTTCCTAAGCCCAATCGTCTGGCATCGCTTGCGGCCGGAACGCTCAGAGAGCGCAGTTCACTTGGCTTTAGAGGCGAAATCATAAGAAATACCGCCACACGTATTGTAGAGCGAGGCGAGCCTTGGTTGATTGGACTACGCGATATGCCATATGTCGATGCTCGCGCTGAACTGACGTCAATTCGTGGCGTTGGTCAAAAGATAGCCGATTGTGTGTGTTTGTTCTCTCTTGATAAGGATGAGGCCGTGCCGGTTGACACGCATGTAAGGCAACTTGCGCACAAGTATTTTCTTCCTGACATAAATGCAACGTCTATTACGAACAGGGTCTATGCGCGAATAGTCGAAGCTTTTCAAGAGCGCTATGGTGAACTTGGCGGTTGGGCACAGCAATTTTTGTTTTATGAGGATTTGCTTCGGTCAAGAACTCAGACCAACGAAGATCGCGCCCAGGGTAACTAGACTCACACCCATCCACCTCTTCCACGTGACTTTTTCACGCATAGCCCACGCCGCATATATTGTAACCAGCACGTAGCTAAGCGCCGTAAGCGGGTTTGCGACGCTGACGTCTGTGTAGGCAAGCGCGGCGATATATGAGAAGAAAAAAAACGCCGTAGAGACGAGACCGGCAAGAATCAATGGCCTCCTAAAGACAATTCTTATGTTTTTCGGCAAATCAGAGAGTCGTCGTATATTTATCTCACCATTAGAGCGCATCCCCATGCTGAGCAATATGTCTCCCGCTGCACCGAATAGTATTGCAAAACCAAGAGCTATTGCGACTTCCATAGCTAACTCCTTGCCACCAATATGATTCCAGTCGCAACCAATATACTGCCAGCCCAGCGAAGCGGCGTTACTGCCTCCTGTAGAAAAATAAACGCAAGCATTGTGACCAGCACATACTCACCGGCGGTAAGCGGCATTACATAGCTCAGGTCTTCCCAAGAAAGCGACGCCATATACAGAAGCATAAATGCGAACATGAGCGAAACGCCAGTTATAAAATATGGCTGTGTCAAGGCTCCCATAACAGCATCGTGGGCGCATTCGAACCCGGATTTACCTACGCATCTCATGCCATGACTTAACGTAACATTGCCGACCGAACCGAGGACGATTCCGAAAAACATTGCCACGATTACCTTTATCTTGTTGCGACGGTTTGAACCTGATGTCATTAGTGGCAGCCCTCAATGCATAAAAAAAATGGGGTTGGCCAATAGAGGTGGCCGTGAATTATATTGCCCTTTGAGGAGCCTCGGCTAAACGGCATTGATAACATGCTTCGGGACAGGCGTCCCGAAGCATCTGTGTTAGGTGAAGTGATTTTATAATGCTCTGGATTTTATGAAGTTGAGGCGACCACCGGCGAGAACGATCTCTCGCTCGCGGTCGGAAAGGTCGGTTGTTAGTTGCA
>JAEWSK010000018.1 GCA_023398345.1 Armatimonadota bacterium
CGCTATGATTACCGGCGACAATCAACGAGCTGCTAGTGCTATCGCACATGAGGTGGGAATCGACGAAGTGCTCGCCGAGGTTTTGCCTAGTGAAAAAGCTGCGCGAGTGGCGGAACTCAAACGTCGAGCTAGATTTGTCGCGATGGTGGGTGATGGAATAAACGACGCGCCCGCTTTGGTCGAGGCCGACCTGGGGATAGCGATAGGAACCGGCACGGACATTGCCATCGAAAGCGCCGATATTACGCTCATCAGCGGCGAACTAAACGGTGTAGCGACGGCAATTGAACTTTCACGCGCGACCGTTGCAAATATCAAGCAAAATCTATTTTTTGCCTTTGTATACAACACACTTGGAATCCCGATAGCAGCCGGCGTGCTTTACCCCGCGTTTCACATAATGCTAAACCCAATGATAGCTGCTGCTGCAATGGCCGCAAGCTCACTTTCAGTTGTAACAAATGCGCTGAGACTGAGATACTGGAGGACTTAATCTTCCGCAAAAGGATCATAGTCTGCATCAACTGTCAGTGAATCTGCGTCAAATAGCAGTTCGGAAGGTGTTGATGGGCCCGATGGTTCGTCTGAGGTGGGGAGTCCTTTGAATATGTGGCGGTTGAGCCAGAAGTGACGCTTTGTAAATAGGTCTTCGCTGCCGTCGCGGTTTGATTCGTTAATGGCATTGCGCAGCATTGCGATATTGGCATCGAGTTCATCGGCTGTATGCACAATCATTGCTTCGATACTTTTTGGTTCTTGCGGGGAGCCGTATTCGTGCTTGCCGTGGTGCGCAAGAATCGCATGTTGAATTGCGAGATTTAAAATTGGATCAAATCCTTCGATGCGCGAAGCGGCTTGTTTGACCATCATCGTGCCACCTACGACATGACCTACAAACTGACCTGCGTCGGAATATTTTATCGCAAGCGACCAATCGAATTCTTCGATTTTGCCTATGTCATGCAATACTGCGGCGGTTAGCAATATGTCGCGATTTGCGTCGGGGTAGAGATCGGCAAGCGCAGCACAAGCTTTAACTACACCTAGCGTGTGTTCCAGCAGGCCGCCGATGTAGGCGTGGTGCACTTTTGAGGCCGCCGGGGCCTCGCGAAATTGCTTTGCAATGGCAGTGTCATCAAAAAACAACGCCAGCAATTTGACAAGGTTGGGGTTTGTGATTTTGCTCAGAATCTCGCGAAGCTCGTTCCACATTTCGTCAATATTACGTTCGGTAGTTGCCAAAAAGTCCGCGGGATCGGGCTTTTCGGAGTACCTGCGGATCGACTCTACAGACAACTGCGGTTGGCCGTTATACTCTCCGACCATGCCGCGCACTAAGACGAATCCCTTTTCCGCCAGTCCGTCCAACTCATTGGGAGTTGCGTTCCATTTGACTGCGTCTATCGATCCAGTGCGGTCGGCAAGCTGCATCTTAATATATGCCTGCCCGGTCTTTGTATGCAAGACAGATTTGTAGAGCACGAGGAAGACGTCCTCGACTCTCGCGCCTTCGCGAAGCTCTGATACAAAATGATGTTTCACGGCGTCATTCTACCCGTCGAGCGCAGGCATTGTCAAATAGAGAATGCTCTCAAATGCACGAATATCTGTTCAGCTTGCCCATGCAGGGTGGGATTTGTTACAATCGACTTAGTGTTACGGCGAGGATGGGCAAAATGTACGACGTTGCAATTTTAGGTGCTGGGCCGGCAGGTTTGAGTGCCGCGATATATGCTTCAAGGGGCAGGCTTTCAACACTGCTCATCGAACGGAGTTACCCGGGCGGTCAGGTGGCGATGTGCGATAAAATTGAAAACTATCCGGGTCACTCGGCCAACAGTTCCGGCTTTGAGCTGTGCAACTCAATGAAAGAGCAGGCCGAGAAGTTTGGCGCGGAGATCAAGCTGACCGAGATAGTTAAGATCGATTTTGAAGCGCCGGTAAAAGTGCTGCATACATCCGATGGCGAGCAAATACATGCGCGCACGGTTATACTCGGCCTTGGCGCAAATCCGCGAAGACTCGGTGTGCCGGGTGAGATGGAGTTCATTGGCCGAGGTGTCTCTTACTGCGCTGTCTGCGACGCGGCGTTTTTCAAGGATAAGCAAATTGTTGTTGTCGGCGGCGGTGACACAGCCGTTGAAGATTCCAATTTTCTCGCAAAATACGCATCGGGTATTACTATAGTCCATCGGCGGGATAAGTTTCGCGCTCAACGAATCATACAAGAGCGCACACTTGAAAATCCCCTAATAGACGTTCAGTGGAACAGCGTCGTGAAGTCAATCGGCGGCAAAGATTCGGTCGATCATGTCGTTTTAGAAAATGTTCATACAAAAGAACAGACGAACATATCTACAGACGGTGTGTTTGTGCTAATTGGCCTCGATCCCAACACAAAACTCATAAGAGATCATATCGCGCTCAACGATATGGGCTATATCTTAACCGATGAGAACATGCGCACCAACATCCCCGGAGTTTTTGCGGCTGGCGATGTGCGCCACAAATTGCTTCGGCAAATTGTGACCGCCTGCGCCGATGGAGCAATTGCCGCTACCGCAGCAGAAAAATATATCGAAGACCAACAGTGGTCTGCGGCGCATGTAGTGCGCTGATTGACATATTTATTGTTATGTTTTTGATAAATAAAAAATCGGCCTACTCAAAATTGAGCAGGTCGATTTTTTTACGTTAAGACTTTAAAACAAAAAACTATGCGGAAGCTGAAGCGGCATGCCAAGTGAACGGACTTTCCTTGACAACCATCTTGCCCGGTTCCTTGTTCGTGTTTTCCACAAGAACAAGCTCGCCCGACTCTTCTTTTTCAACGCTGTAGCGCGGCGATTCGCCCTCTACAAGCGCAGGCTTGATAACAGCAGTCGCCTCTGCGAACTGGCCTTTATTGATAACAATCGGATGCCCTGAACTCAGGTTCTGAAAGCCAATCTTCGCCTCACCCAACAGCTTTTTTACTTCAACGAAGACTTTGCCCCTAGAACTATCGTTCTCCAGAACCACCGTCTGCGTCCCGCCCTTGCCAAAATGGGTGGACGCACGCGCAGTCTTACTAAGTTTGCCTCTCTCTGCCACGAAAACCCTCCGATTCGGTTACTTACACAATGATCATGCACGTCGCTAACGACGCGCAATCTGTATTATACCACTTCATTTCGACCTGCCGCAACTGGTTTTTGATTGGCAAGATAGTTCAGTTTTGTGTAAGTGATTATTTTGCTGGTTTCAGCCTGGAATGCTGCTCCAAGTGTCCGGCAGATATTGCTCAGCAGATTCTGGTGGATGAACGGCCTTTTCTTTAATTAAAACAACGGTAGTGCCGTGTTTGCCGGTGCAGAGAAGTATTCTATCGCATACTTCAATCATTATAGAATAGCCCATCCCCAACGAAGGTTTTGTCGAGAATCCCCGCAAAAGCACGGCGCGCGGCAAAATGAGCGACTCTATCCCACTTCCTTTGTCGGAAACTGCCACCCACACAGTGGTTTCATCGTTTCCAATATATACAGTGCCATTTGTCCCGTGTTTTATTGCGTTTGTGATTGCTTCTCCGACCGCCACTATATAATCATGCAGCCTATCGTCTTCAATGCCTTGTTCTTTGCATAAGTTTTCAACTTTCTTTCTTGCTTTTGCAACTTCTGAGGCATCGTTGACTTGCACAATATCCCTGGCTTTATTCAAAAACGGCTCAATGTCCGACCAGTCGCAAATATCGAGCGTTCCATCGGTAACGCTAAGTATTGTCTCTCTATAAAATAGCCTCTTTTGCTGTTCGAGTTCTCGTTCGAGCTGTCGGCGATTTTCCTCGGCGCGTTTTCTATCAGTAACATCTCTGACAATTTCTTGCAAGAGGTCCTCGCCATGAAATCTATAACCGACAAGGCTTACTTCACAATACAAAAGTGCTCCGTCCTTGTGCTTGTAAACCCACTCATATCTCTGTGAAGGTGAGCCTACTAAATCAGACAACTGCTTTTGGACTGTATCCTTCGAATTTCTGCCGTCCGGTTGGAACTCCGGGCTGATGTCCCACGGCGACTTTCCAAGCACGTCGTATGGCGCGTATCCCAGAACTTGTGTAACTGCGGGGTTCATCGCGACGCAAACACCCGTCCGTGCAGAAATAAGAAAAATCATGTCAGGGCTATGCTCAAAGAGCTGCCTGTAGCGCTCCTCGCTATCTCGAAGCGCTTCGACATAGTTTTTGCGCTCGGTGTTATCGACCATCGACCCGATAATTGCCGGCCGGCCTTTGTAATTTGTAACGGCGCTATGCACTTCAACATCGACCAATGTGCCGTCTTTGCGAAGTGCTTTGAACGCGTATCTATAGGC
>JAEWSK010000126.1 GCA_023398345.1 Armatimonadota bacterium
CCAGCTAGCACAGTTGTGATTCTGCGCACGAACTGGAGCAATCACTCACAAGATGGGCTGATGCGCGGCCTATTGCCAGCCACTATAAGCTGTCGGATGGCAATTCCGACCACAACATCCAGTGCAATAACAATGCCAAGACGCACATACTGTGCCAACCCCGGCGGCGGTGCGTAATACTCAGGCTCGCCCAACCATATCACCATCGCGCTCACAAACACTAGAACTGTGCAGACAATTCCTGACAGGGTCCAAGTCGTGTTCGGCCCCAGTCCGCGTTCTTTCTTTGCAAATAGTAACAGAAGCAAGATTCCCAGCGCGAAAAGTGTCTCAGTGCCCGCCTCAATTGGCTCACCTAGGCGACGGAACACTCTATCGAGTATTGGCGAGCCGAAAAGTTCTGGCATGTCTGATTCAACCTGCCACAATGAAACTGTGAACCATACTTGGCAATACAATAACCACCATAAGCAAAATCGGCAGAAAGCCGCAGTTACGCGCACTTTGTCTTCCCCCGCTGTTCGAGTTTATCCATTCGGCTATTACTTCGTGTAGTGCCGTGTTAGATTGGGCTGGAACTGAACATGATTATCCTGGAGCACTTTGGTATACGAATTGACCCAATCGTTGAATCTGATCCCAGCATCCGTGTTGGCCGAGATCGTTGTATTGTTGGCAATGAAGATACCGGCGTGTCCAGCCGGATGAAACCCAAAAGGCAAACAACTGCCCCTTGCAACAACATCGCCAGTCGTCTTGGGTGGATTGGCTACGATGCCTCCTTTGCTTCACACTATGGAATAGGTGATGGTGACCTGTGCCCACTTTATCGTACACTTTCTTATGCGACTTTTTGCAGCGCTTTGGCTGTAAATTGAGCTGGCGAGAAATATCCCAGCGTCGAGTGTAGTCGAATCCGATTATTGGAGAGTTCTATATTCTTAAATATATCCCTCCTTGATTCGTTGCGAGTTTTATGGTGAACCCGCTCGGTTTTTTAAGACTTCCGAAGAAACTTTTTATCACGGTATTGCAAGAGTCCGCAGTGCTTTACAAAAGAAAAGAATCCCTGTAGAGAGATATTGCTATATCTCCACGGGGATTCTCTCCGTCGGAATAAATTATATGCCGGGTCAATCTATCTGGGATAGAAAAATCTGCGTAACCCAAAACTTGCCGTCTGGAGACTGGAACATTCCAACTCCAATCTCATTGAAGTCACTGGCAAGAATGTTCTGCCTGTGCGGCGGACTTTCCATCAGACACCTATGCCCCAAATCGGGGTCAGTGACAGAGCTATAAAACAAGTTCTCGGCAAGACATGCCCAAGTAGGCATTCGTCCAAGAACGCTAATATAGCGATCCATCGGGCTGTGAAGTCCGGGTGTGGGCGACTCGTGATCAAAATAGCGCTTCTCGAACATCTCCCGACTGTGTTGACGGGCGACTCTGACAAGAAGCGGATTGATCTTTAGGGTGCTTAGACCCCTTGACCTTCGCTCACTATTTACCAGGTCAACCATTCTTTGCTCCTCATAAGACAACTGCACCTGTGCTACGATAGCAGTCGGGGGAGCCATAACAGTCACGGCATTACCTGGAAAGTGAGTGCCGAGCAATAATGTTGCTAAATATAAAGATATACCTGTCATGCGAAACCTCCACGCATGACAGTACTTCCGTACGAATAAGCACAGTATACATACATTGCCAGCAAACCGCCCCAAAACCGGTAGTTGTAACAGGAAAATAGACTTTGCAGTTGTCGTGCCATCATTATGCTTTAGTGCTACCTGTTTTTATATGAAGACGAAACCTCTTATATACAAAATGCGGCAATTTAGACAAAAACCACTCGACTGGGATTAGTATAGAGACGGTGTTATAATGGCTATAGTGAGGATTCACGGTAAAATGCCAGTATCGTTCACTCGGCTCAATCGAATAATAGTGCCGGCGATCATGTTCATATTGTTGACCGCCGCACTTTGCGCATATGCGTCAGACGCGCCAGTAGAACTCGGTCAAAACGAGATCAAACTGGGCGAGGAAGTCGCTACCGAGATCGCAAAGCAATACAAACTCAGCGACAATGCCGCCGACCTCAAGCGCGTTCGCGAAATCGGCGCAAAATTAGCGCAAGTCGTCAACAAGACAAAATTGGACGCGCTATACGGCAGTTCCACTGTCACCCCGTTTGAGTATAAATTCGATATTATAGAAGAAAATGACGTCAACGCATTCTGCATACCGGGCGGGCACATATACATATACCGCGGACTTCTCGACTATGTGCAGTCGGATCATGAACTCGCACTTATAATAGCGCACGAATGCACGCATGCCGCCCATCATCATATGGTCTATCTGCAAAAAAAGCAAGAATCTCTCGAAAAATATGAGGCATATGCGTTCCTGGCAACAATTATAAGCGGCGCAAAGACAGCGGATGCAAGCAATATACTTAACGGGATGGCGCTGCTCAATATCGCGCGCGTAAATGGCTATGGAAATGAGGCAGAGCGCGACGCCGACGCCGGTGCGATTCGCTATGCCATTGACGCAGGCTATAACCCGGTGGGACTGCTTACATTTATGGAGCGCATGGCGCATCAGCCGGAATACATCGACTGGGGCATCTATCGCTCGCACCCTCTCAATGCCGATCGCATCGCCGCTGCAAAAAAACTTCTCGCCGAACTCGGCGTGCCGATAAGCCGACGCGCGGTTACAAAAGCCGTCATAGCCGAGGTCACAACAGAAAAAATCGACAAAAAGGACATTCCGGGCGTAATGCTTTCCGGCAAGCTGATATATCGGCCGTCAGCCACCGATGCCAAAACTTCGCTTGCTCTAGCACAGGCAGCAGCAGAGCGAATCAACTCAGCATTCGACTCAAATATCAATATACACGAACTCAAGCTTGACTCGTCCGCAGCCACAGTAACTGCAAGGGGAACTGTATTGATACATGTCTCTGACGCAGACGCGGCATTGATGAATTCCACGCCGGATAAAGTAGCGCAAGCCATTTGCACGTCAGTCAAAAACGTGGTGCTAATGCAGATGGTAGACACAGTCCACTAGAGCTACAGTCCCATGTGTGGTATTATCATTATATGAGCAAGAAGACTGGTAATATCCTTATCGTAGATGATGAGCAAAATATTCGACGCGTGCTTGAAGCGGTTCTTTCTAAGGAAGGCCACAAAGTCAAGACGGCCGAGAATGGCGCAAAAGGCCAGGAAATTCTTGCAACTGACGACTCCATAGAAGTCCTCATAACAGACCTTATAATGCCCGGTATGAACGGCGCCGAACTGCTTCATGCCGCGAAAGAAATAAACCCTAACCTTGCAGTGCTTATGATTACGGCGCATGGGACAATTAAAAGCGCCGTGGACGCAATGAAACTCGGTGCGCTGGATTACATCACCAAGCCGTTTGATTTAGACGAGATAAAGCAAGTCGTGCGCAATGCCCTAAATCGACGAAGTATCGATGAGACGAAATCGACTACGACACATTCACGCGGGTCAAGTATCGCGCAATGCAACGATATGGTCGGCTCGGCATCATCGATGCTCGAAGTTTTCAAGATGATTGAGCGCGTAAAGGACAGCCGAGCATCAGTGCTGATCCGCGGCGAAAGCGGTACCGGCAAGGAAGGCATTGCACGTGCGCTTCACTTTAGCTCAGTTCGTGCAGACAAGCCGTTTGTGCCGGTGGCATGCGTAGCGCTTTCCGAACAGCTCCTGCAAAGCGAACTTTTTGGCCATGAGAAAGGCTCATTTACCGGTGCGCTCAACCAGAAGAAAGGCAGATTTGAGCTTGCAAACCACGGCACACTGTTTCTTGATGAGATAGGCGATATTCCATCGACTGTGCAAATGATGCTGCTGAGAGCCATTCAAGAGCGTGAGTTCGAGCGCGTCGGCGGAAACGATACGATCAAAGTAGACGTGCGACTGCTCACGGCCACAAACCAAAACCTTGAGAAACTGGTAGAAGAAGGCAAGTTTCGCGAGGACTTATTTTACAGGCTACAGGTCATAACGATCAACATGCCTCCGCTCAGAGAGCGCCTCGAAGACATACCCGCGCTTGTTGAACATTTTGTGGGCAAATACAGCCCCGATAATGGCAAGCAAATCGAATTTGCCGACCCGGAAACGCTGGAGTTGTTCACTCAATATCGCTGGCCGGGAAACGTGCGTGAGTTGGAAAACACAATAGAACGTGCGATAGTGCTCGCCGATCCCGGCACAAAGCTCATTACACCGGACTTGCTGCCTCCGGAGTTGCAAAACGCCGCTTCCGCCACACTCTAATTCCAAGACAACTTTCCCGTACGCGCTGAGAGCCTGCGGACAGAGGTATCCACAGGCCCCCAGGCAGGATGACTTGGGCGAGTCTATGCAGACTATACCCCTGCTCGCTAGAGCTTAAACTTACAACCGCAAAAAACATGAGTAAATTATTTGCCGGCGGATTTTTTTGTAGAAATTAGCGCAAAAGAGGTCTGGGATAGGGTGCGGGCTATATACTTTTACTCTCTGTTACCTATTACCTTGGCTGGAGCGCCAACGGCTATGGCGTATTGGGGAATATTCTTGGTGACAACACTGTTGGCTCCAATTACAGCGCCGTTGCCTATCGTCACTCCGGGGGCTACTATCACATTGATGCCTATCCAGCAATCCTCGCCTATGGTAATATCTCCGCCACGTGAGCCCTGTTTTGCAATAGTAATATCGCGGCGCTTGTAGGCATGTGTCACTGGGACAATATAGGCGTTTGGGGCAATCCATGTGTCGCTGCCAATAGTAACTTTGTATTTGCTGCTGCCGCCGACTCTGCATGGACTCATCAAGTTCACTCTGTCACCCAATATCAAAGTGCCTTCAATGCTTCCGCCGAAAATGCCACAGCAGTTGCCGATTTTTATGGGGCCGGTCCATGTGTCGAAGCTTACGCGTGAAAAGTTGATGCGGGGGTGGCTGCCGACAGTCAGATTGGGATTGCGCAACTGCGTCAGCCAGATTCTAAATCGAACCCAGACCCGCCGAAGCGCACGCACACCAATCCACGGCTTGGGTCTGTAAGCCGCCTTATCCCTAATCTCTTCGACTATAGGATTGTGCTCGTTATCCACGTGCGCCACCTTCTCAAACGGGGCAGGAGAGAAATATCCCCTACCCCGTTATTTATTATCGTCTATCCCTGAGGTAATCTCAAGCCACTACGACTTTATCTTCCTCAGGGATTGGTGTAGGGTTTACGTCACCGCCCTTATCGTTCTCGATACCGCCGCGCTTGCTCCATGCAACAGCACCGATCAGCGCAATTAAAGTAACGGCAACAATGATGCCTCGCACAACAGGAGACATCGGCTGGATAGCAATCGGAGCCGCTAGAACTGCCACAAGGTTCATAACCTTGATTAACGGGTTCAAAGCAGGACCGGCTGTATCCTTGAACGGATCGCCAACGGTGTCGCCAACAACAGCAGACTTATGCTCGGGAGTTCCCTTGCCGCCAAACATACCGTCCTCGATCTTCTTTTTGGCGTTGTCCCAAAGGCCACCCGCGTTGGAAAGAAGAACAGCCATCAACTGACCGGACAAGATCGCGCCTGCAAGGAATCCGCCGAGAGCGGCGGCGCCTTCGAGGACGAACTTTTGTCCGCCAATGACGGTCGGCTCAGCGCCGAAGCCAAGGCCAAACGCTACAAGAATCGGACTTGCAACAGCAAGCACCGCAGGACTCATAAGCTCTTTCTGAGCAGCGGCAGTCGAGATGGCAACGCATCTCTGATAGTCCGGCTTGCCCTTATCGGAACCGGAGCGCGGATCGTAGTCCATAATGCCCACGATCTCTCTAAACTGCCTTCGGACTTCCTCAACAAGCTGAAACGCTGCTCGGGTCACTGCGTTTATAGCAAAAGAGCAGAACAGGAACGGAACAGCTCCACCGATCAAAAGACCGACAAATACGACAGTCGAATCGATGCGAATACCGGAATTAAGCAGATTTGCATCGGCAACATAAGATCTAAACAGAGCAGTTGCCGCTATAACGGCAGTCGCAATCGCAAGGCCCTTGGTCAGAGCTTTTGTAGTATTGCCGACGGCGTCAAGTTTGGCAACGATCTTGTTTGCGTTGCTGTCCTCGCCCGCATCTTTCAGCGCCCCGGACATCTCAAAGATGCCGTTTGCGTTGTCAGAAATCGGACCATATGTGTCCATCGCAAGCATAAAGCCCGTAGTGGACAAAAGACCGAGGCCCGCAAGAGCGATACCGTAGGCGGCCATGTCCGCGTTACCGGGGAACAGAACCATAGCGCCGAGAATCGCGGCACAGATGGCTACGACGCTCCAAACGCTCGACTCCAGACCAGAGGCAAAACCTGAAAGAATAATAGTCGCAGGGCCGGTCTTTGCGGCCTTGGCACACTCGGTGACGGGCTTTCCTTCGACAGCAGTGAAATGCTCAGTCAGCTTTTCAATGATGAGCGCAAGGATGATTCCCATCAGGTTGGCAGCGGCAAATCTCCACCACTCAAAACCACCAATCGGGTTCTTAAAGATAAAGAAAGACAGGCCGAAGAATCCGGCAGTAGCCAAAATGGCCGACACCCAGAAGCCGAAGTTGATCGGCCTCATCGGATTCATATCCATATCGTCAGAGCCAACGACACTGTAAATGCCGACGATGGATGCAATTACACCGACCGCTCTAATAAGCAGAGGGTAGACAACAAGTAGGAGACCGGCAGCGCCAAGATGCATCGCTGTCGACGCGGCTGCACCAAGAATGATCGCCGCGACCAGCGTGACCTCGTAGCTCTCGAAAACGTCTGCGGCCATACCTGCGCAGTCACCGACATTGTCACCGACGTTGTCGGCGATTGTAGCAGCATTGCGCGGATCGTCCTCGGGGATGTCCTGCTCAACTTTTCCGACTAAGTCAGCGCCCACGTCTGCGGCTTTTGTATAGATACCACCGCCGATTCTCATAAACAGTGCGGCCAGACATCCGCCGAAACCAAAGCCTATGAGAACTTTCATCGACTCGTTGCCGAATAAGATGAACATGGAACATGCGCCCAAAAGTCCAAGACCCACAGTCGCCATGCCCGAAACGCCGCCCGCGCGGAATGCAACGTATAGCGATCTCTTAAAGCTCGTCAGTGC
>JAEWSK010000206.1 GCA_023398345.1 Armatimonadota bacterium
GAGCATGTCTGTTATGAAATAGTAGCCAGCATAGCCCTTTTGATTGGGAGTAATGCTGGAATCCGCAGCTTGTCTGAGCACAGTGCCGGTTACGCAGACAGTGCGTCCACCAAGTCTATATGTTTGCGTGTTCCAATCATAAGTCGCCTGGGTAATTGCAAGTGGCCACACGCGGCCGCTTACTGTAGTATTAGCGGCATTGTAGACGTTTGCACTCTTTGGCCAGTCCCTCAAACCCGGACTGTCCGGCCAATTCGACTGCAAGTTGTACTCAGTCGGAATCGTATTTCCGTAATTATTGGTTACCGGCGCGACGCTGTAGCCGACATTTGGCGTAACATCGATGGTGTAAGTGCCGGTTTCGTCAGTAATTGCCTCGCGATAGAAATCGCCTTTTGTCGCCCTTACTTTGACACCTGCCGCCGCATGGCCCGTGATGCCTTCGGTAATAACTCCCTTAATATAGCCGCCGGTTACTGCAATAGTCATCGTGGCGCTGCAGGGCTGAATTTCCGAGTCGACATCGTATATGTAAATATTGGCAGTTATTTGCCCGGTCGGTGCATCCGATGGGATTGGAATTGTAATGCTGTATGTATTGCGCTTTTGCTCATCGGGGCCAGAGACGAGTTGCATGTCGTAACCCGAATTAGGATCACCTGCAAGCCCGACACCGAGAGCGGGGCAGTATATTTTGCAGCTATCAATATCATTTTTGCTGGGATACACATTGTTTATATCGCTGGCGACAACTGTCACAGTAACCGAACTTCCACATGCGACCGGCGAAGGAGTGGTTGACCCGCTTACAAATTCAGGGCAGTAGTCGTTGTTCCACTCAATTGCGTTGCGGCTGACGCGCGTCTCGACAGTCGGCGTAGTGCCGGTAGGTTCTTTATACAAACCAAAAAATGCACCCCAAGTTGCGACATCCGTGTTCATTGATGCAATTGCAAGATTTGATGTGCCGTCTGCTGAAATAAAGCGGGGCATGTTGAGTCCACCGCCTGTATAAGCAGTCTGTAATCCGTATTTTTTTAAGTTGGCGGACGGGGTCGGATATGCGACGGCTGTCAGAACTTCGGATTTTGGAAGTTTATATATGCACTTATCCGCCTGATTGCCGCCGGAAGTATCATATGGGTCTTCAAAATCACCGACGTTGCCGCCATATGGCCCGACCGGACGAGCAAGCCACAAATTTTGAGCATTGGGCGTTAGACAGCAGCCCGTTACTTGGGACATGTGGGTGTTGCGACCTAAAAAATTGCCGTTCATGTCCCATTTCGTAAGAGCGCCTATTACTGAAATCGATACGTTTCTTGTCTTGTTGATCCCAGCGACATACACAGTGCCGTCTGTGTCGATTGCAGGCTGCATCATACAGTCGGTGCTGATCCTGTCGGTGCCAACTTGAGCAAATGACGCCGGAGGGTCTCCGATGCCCGCATAGAGTTTGCTGGTAGCTGAGGGCTGCATCGAGGCATAGTATGTGTCAATAAGTTTGAGAGCTGTGCCGCTTTGCATGCTGCAGCCGAGGTAACGGTCATCAGAAATTCCACTTATCTTGGAACTGATAGTCCACGCGGTGCCGTTCCAATGGTAGCGCCATACGCCAAACCCTGCGCCTCCGCTGCTGGCATACGATCTGTTCGATACGTATACATCGCCGCTCCAGTCCACGCATAGCCCCCAGGGGCCGCTTGGGCCAAAAATCGGATCGTATACGCCGTCAGTGGTGGGAAGAGTGCCTATTACTGTGCCGTCCGGATTGAACTCCCAGACCGCTTTGGTTCTGCCATCGTTGTTTTGGTAGTTGCCGACATATACTCGACCGTAGAAAGGGCTGTTCGGATTGTTGTTCATTGCGATGCCGTACACGCGCCAGCCGTCAGAGCTTCCATCAGCCTTGACGCTTTCCCAAATGGGAGCCATTTTGTTTGTGTTTGTGCCGGTGCCGGGCGCAACTACTGTTGCACAAACTTTATATAGACCTGGTGCGACATTGCCGCCGCTGTTGGATTCGCCGTTCCATGTGACTACATTGCTGTGAAAGCCCTTTGAGGCGTTTGTACCGGTGATGGTCGGAAACGTATAGGCGACTTCGCTTGTAGTGGCGTCTATGATCTCAATTGTGACGCTGGTTGCATCCCCGCTCAGCCAATAGCTCACGCGAGCCGGGCAGCTTATACCGGCATCAAGTTGATATGTAGCAACTCCGGCAAAACATGCCGAACCATAGGCAAGCATAGCAATTATGAGTGCGAGCGATATCAAAACGCGCTCGATATTTATATTTCGGTCTTTGATCATCACTATAACTCAAAAAAAGAAAACAAGCCCACCGCACAAAATGCGTACGGCGGGCATTCACACAGATCAACGACGGATTTCCCGTCGGCCAGATCAAGACATATACAAACCGTATCACTGCCCTGCCCGGTCGCGATCGGCACGCTATATATCAGGTTTAACATGCACGAAAGCCAATGTCAACCGGCAATTATTGCTAAATTGTTGCTATAGGCTATGTTTTTTACTTTCGCAAGTCCATATTTCCAAGCCTATCCATTGGATTATTCCATCTTAGGGCTGTCTATTTTATGCAAATTGGATTGCGCGTGCATTGCACTGTTGTGCATAGTGCAGCGTTTCATAACGCGGAGAATCGCTGGGAAACATCCGTCCAGTTGACCAAGTTCCACCATGCCTCAATCCACTCCGGTCGGCGGTTTTGGTATTTAAGATAATAAGCATGCTCCCAGACATCCAGCACGAGCAGTGGCACAATTCCGGTCATCAAAAGCTTTTGATGGTTCTCTATCTGCAAAACATAGAGCTTTTTAACTGTCGGGTTCCATCCGAGCATTGCCCAGCCGCTGCCTTCAACTGCTGCTGCCGCGGCAGAAAACTGCTTTTTGAAATTTTCTATACTGCCGAAGTCGGTTTCGATGCGTTTTGCAAGCTCACCCGTCGGGTTGCCGCCGGCGTTGGGAGCCATGTTTGACCAGAACATCTCATGAAGCATTGCGCCGGATGAATGGAATGCAAGCTGCTTTTCCCAGTGCTGAATGAGGGCATAGTCGCCTTTTGCTCGCGCATTTTCGAGCGATTCCTCGGCTTTGTTCCAACCTGCAATATAGGCCGCCTGGTGCTTATCATGGTGAAGACGGACAGTAGCCTCGTCATAATATGGCTCGAGTGCGTTATAGGCATAAGGCAAAGGTGGCAGTTCGTGGATCATGTTTTTTCCTCCATTAACAATAGTATTGGTCGTTTGCGCGTTTGCAATAGTTACGACGGCAGCCAGCGCAATTACTGCAAAAGCGTACAAAATAATTCGTGGCATTTGTCGGTCTCCTTATTTTTTGCGCATGACTAAGTTCTATATTCTTTACCCACACTAAGATAAGCTCAACCATATGATCTCTATTTTTTGCGGGACATAATTTTTCTATAGTGCGGCAGGATACTTCTGGATTTTGCACTTATAATCTATTTTTCAACCCGGTTCACTCTTGCGGAAAAGTAGCCATTACGCCACGTTCGCACCCATCTTCTTGAATGCTCCCGCTAGAACTTCGATCATGTCTTCAACTTCCGAGATAACGCGCGGAGAGGATGGGTTTATTGCGAGCTTTTCTGGTTGGAACCAGTGGCGACGGTGGGTCTTCATTAATTCTTTGCAAAGCTCGGGGGAAAGTCGGACGCCTGTGCCGAATTTTACTTGAATTTGGTTGCGGAACGTCGATATGCTCTCTATGCCGAGTTCGTGGCAGCGCAGGCGCAGCCTAATAACTGCCAGCATGTTCCAGATTGGGCGCGGCGGATCGCCGAACCGGTCTTCGAGTTCGTCTTGGACGGCCTGCACGTCTTCTTTGGACTTTACGGCGGCCATTTTTTTATAGAAGAAAATGCGATGCGCCTCGGTGGGCATATAGCCCTGAGGGATATATGCATCGAGCGGCAGTTCGACCGGCGGCAGTTCGATTTCCTCGATTTCCTCGCCCTTTAGTTCCGATACGGCTTTACTCAATAATTGGCAGTATAGATCGAAGCCGACTGCAGCCATCTGGCCGCTCTGTTCCGCACCCAGCAGGTTGCCCGCACCTCGAATTTCAAGATCGCGCATGGCGATTCTATAGCCGCTTCCCAGACCGGTAAACTCGCGGATTGCATCGAGTCGTTTTTCGGCTACTTCTGTGAGCATTTTATCGGGACGATAGATCAAATACGCATACGCCTGCCGGTCTGATCGGCCCACACGGCCCCTGAGCTGATAAAGCTGCGCCAAACCAAGCTTGTCGGCGTCGTTTATTACTATCGTATTTGCATTTGGCACGTCCAAGCCGCTATCGACAATGGTTGTGCAGACGAGCACATCGAATTTGTGCTCATAAAAGTCCATCATGACCCGTTCGA
>JAEWSK010000232.1 GCA_023398345.1 Armatimonadota bacterium
CCCACATAGCGTCGGTTACGTCGGAACCGCCGCACGTTACTGTGGCTTTTGCGTTTGCGCCGATTGCCGCTGCGGTAGCAGATCCGAACATATCGGTGCCGCTAGTTACGTCAATACGAGCCGCTGAGCCATAGTTTTTCTGAGTGAGCACGAGGTGATGCGATCCATCTACTGTTGCAACAACGCCCGTCTGGTTTGTGACATTGTTGATGTTCTGCAGTGTGGTCGCTTCGTCTGCGCCACCGGAGACGGAAACACCATTGACTGTGAGCGTTTTGCCTGTCATATCGGCATTCAACGCCACGCTGCCGGTGACCTGTGCCTTCGATGCGGCTTGAGTGCCCGCGCCGGTGAGGCTGATTGATACGTCGGTCAGACTCTGTGTTAATGAGGCCTTGCTCAGATCAGCTGATACGACCGCCGAGCCCTTGACTGTTGCAGTTATACCTGCAGAGCCGTCGAGCAGTTTCTTTCCGCCAAACTGGGTCTCAGTGGATATCTTGTTGATTGATTCGATAGCTGATGCTATCTGCGCCTGATTGGCGGCCAGTGAAGCGGAGTCGGTCGCGCCAGTGTTGGCGGACTGAACGGCCAGGTCTCTCATTGAGCGGAGCAGGCTGTTGACTTCACCAAGAGCGCCTTCAGCAGTCTTGACCATGTTGACCGCGTCGCCCGCGTTTTCAATGGCTGCATTGAGGCCACTGACTTGGGCACGCAGTTTTTCAGAAATGACGAGTCCCGCCGGATCATCGCCGGCGCTGTTGATCTTGTAGCCCGAAGACAGTTTCTCGATAGACTTACCGAGAGCGCTGTCATTCTTGGACAACTGTCGCTGTGCGGTCAAAGCCGCGCTGTTGAGATTAATTCTCAGACTCATTTGATAAATATCCTCCCTGAATTGTTTCCGCCTGTCCTTAGGCGGCGGCCTATGGCCGAGTGACTATGGGCTGTTTTTTCTTTGGACTCAACGAATGCCCACCTCGCTGAATCCTTGTCGCTAATCCTGTGTCAGGTATCAGCACAATGTATCTATCGACACTTTTGTTCAAATACCTTAGCTGCGCATGTTTTGGATAATCTTTGTCTGTTAATGCGCATGCAAAGCTAGCTCAAGGGCTTTGTTCCACGAAATTCTACTAGGTTATAACATTAAATCTGTTAACATCGAGATTTTTTGTGCAGGGAGTGTAACATATAGTGGACATGCAAATAGAGCCGCGTATGCACATAATGCGCAACGCGGCCCAGAATTATTTCGAGTTTTTTTGGCAGGGATTTAGGAGCTTGGCGGTTCTCCGATAGCGCGACTTGCAGTTTCAATATCTGCTTTGCCGGCAGCCTGAATGTTTTCCGCCCGGATTTGCTCCAGAAGCTCTTTTCGGTGTACAGGTATTGATCTGGGAGCTTCTATTCCAAGGCGCACTTGATCGCCACGCACCTCAATTACGAGAATTTCGATGCTATCGTTTATAACTATTGATTGTCCGACTTTCCTTGCCAAAACCAGCATTTCGAGTGCATCCTTTCACTCATGCATAATATAATTTGTGAACCTCATAATTATGCGGCTTTCATGACTGCGACTTCTTGCTCTGCCTGTTTCGCAATTAGCGCGTGCTGTGTTGTGTAGTGTTCATTTCGTAAGACGACTTGCGAGCCCATATTGTTCATCGCATTTATTACTATAGGCGCAGCCAAATTTGCCGTTACTACACTTCCGCCGTCGCGAATCGTCACTACCGACAGCAAAATGGCATCTTCCGCGCTTTCTAGGTGTAAATTCTCTACGTCCGAGTCGTTTATGTCTACTTCATAGTGCGCGAAGTACTCCGAAGGATCTATTACAACGAATGCAAGCGATGGTTCTTCGACTGACTGCAACCACTGAAAATTGTCTCCCTCGCGATGCTTGACTAGGCAAAATCGCGTATACGTCTCAAATCCAAGCAGTCCAGACGTCATGTTGATGATTGAATCGTCATTGACTTCGAGCCTTCCGAATCTGGTTGTTTCAACTCTCATTTGAAATTCCCTTTCTAGAAATAGTCTAAGCTGGCCAGGGATAGGCTCATCGCCTGTGTGCTTACCGCCAACGCGGCTTTATAGATATTTTCTTGCGTTTTGAGATCGATCAGCGCAGTAGATAAGTCCGCGTCTTCCACGTTTGACAGCATCTCCTGCATTGTCAGTTTGCTGTCTGCGAGAATATCTTCTGCATTTTCGGATTTCTGTATCCAAGTGCCAATTTTTGATCTGCAGTTCAGCACGTTGTCTAAATTTGCTTGTATATTGTCAAGCTGACTGCTGACGGTTTCTTCGTCGCCCGACTCTATCGCATTTCGAAGATTCGCCACTGTAGTAAATAGATCGGTCGTACCTTCGCCTGCGCTTTCGTCAAAGTTAAATACCTGACTGCCTGGGATATTTGTCGAAACTGTCACCCAGTTAAGTATCTGCACCTTCTTTACGCCGGTATCGCCTGTATAAGTATATGGCGGGGAACCTGTCTGTTCCGTCACCGCCTGCGTATCTGTTGCGGTTCCGCTAAAAATATACTGATCCAGATACTTCGTATTTGCGATGTCGGCAATTGTCTCCATAGCACTATCGATCTGAGTGAGATAATTTGCACGGACATCATCCGTTACTGTGCCATTTGCAGCCGCAATTGCAATGCTCTGAATCGAGGTAATCGCGCTTGTAAGATCGTCAAGCGCCGCATCCGTTGATTCGAGCAATGGCTGACTTACTGAGATATTATCGGAAAGCTGTTCGATTTTACATATAGCTGATCTTAAAGTAAGTGCTTTATCTGTGCCCGACACATCATCGGACACTTTAAGTATTCGCTTTCCGGTTGAAGCGGTATTCTGCGCGCTGTTTAATTCTTCTGTCGCGCTGGACATGCTTCGCAGTGAGTTTTGCACCTGAAGGCTAAAAGATATTCTCAACTAGGTTTACCTCCCAACTGCCCCGGTCTTTTCGATCAGGACACCGAGCATTTCGTCCATTACTGTCAACACTCGCGAACAGGCATTGTAAGCCTGCTGGAACATAATCATATTGGTCATTTCTTCATCAAGCGATACGCCCGATATTGATTGCTGCTGGGTCGAGTACTGCTCATATGAAAGATTTGCCGCCTCGGCCTGCTTTTCGGCGCTCGCCGTTGCGCTGCCTATGTCGCTGACCAAAGCTCTGTACATTTCATTTATTGAAGTCTTATTTGCGTTGTCCTTGCTATCACCCAGCGCGGCGATCTGGGTTGCAATATCACCGTTGCCCGTAGCTCCGGTGGACGAAGCCGCGATAAGCGATGGGTCATCAAGGACGCTCGAATCGATTGCGATGTTCGCGGCAGTCGACGCTGCAACAAAAATGTTGCCGCCGTCGTTGCCATCTAGTGTTTTGCCTGTTGAGTGAATCGTGTTAATTTGTTCGACAAGAGCTGAGGCGAAGTCGTTTAGCTGTGATAGGTAGTCGGGGATCATTGTGTCACGCAGATTTTTTAGTGCGTTCAACTGACCGCCCTGAACAATTACTTCTTCTCCGTCGTCGGCCCAACAAATAGCTTGGTTTCCGTTTCCGTCAATTTCATTTGTCAGCGTGCTTGCCTGAGTTCCCTGGACAAGAACTCTGCCGCCTATAGAAATGACGAAGTCCGTGCCGCTCTCACCGTGTTGGTCGATGGAAACGATCTTTGCAAGATCTTGCACAAGTCCGTCGCGCTTATTAAGCAATTCATTTACATCTGCCCTGCTGCTTGAAAGCGTAGCGACTTGGCTGTTTATATTCGCTATCTCAGAGGCAATATCGTTTATATTGGTGACTGCATCGACTGCTGATACGTTTAGGTCGGCAACTGTGCTGTTAATTTGATTATATAGATACTGGATGCGCGAACACAGAGACTCCGTATTTTCCACAAGCGTTGTGCGCAGCGATGTTGAGTCCGGCGTTGTAGCTACGTCATTCCATGACGCCCAGAATTGGTCGAGTTCGTTTTGCAGACCACTGTCGCCGGGTTCGCCCAACACTGCCTCGATTTGATGCATCGTAGTGGACATGAATTCCCACTCAGCACTAGCTTCACCAGATTCTACAAGGCGATTTTCAATTAGCGCATTGCGCACGCGCTGTATTTCGCCGGTTTGCACGCCGGAACCTATTGTCAGACCGCCTGTGACAGTGCCGTCTTGCGATTCGGCCAGGGGCATACCTTCCGTAGTTGTTAGCCTCTGACGCTTGTATGTTGGGTCATTTGCGTTCGCAATGTTTTTTGCGACGACGCTTAACGCCAACTGTTGAGCAGCCAAGCCCGACGATGCTACGTTTATGCCAAAAAATGTTGCAGACATAGTGTTAAACCCGTGAGTTTAGGCTCAATGCCCAAGTGTTTGATTGCGTGTAGCTAGCGTGTGCCGAATATACCATTGGCTCAGGCTCGCGCGCCACTAATCGCAAACAAGATGTTATGACGCCAAGTCCATTGGCGATCAGTCTCGAATTTATCTCATTGTTATCGCGCACTCTCTGTGCAAGTTCGGGTATCCGAGCCAGTTCATGTTTAATAAGTGCAGTATATGGATGCCCTGCTGCCTTGGCGACTGCATCGGCATCGGCTGTCGCGCTGTCAAGTCCCGCTTCTTCGGCAATTTTGGCGGCTACGGCCGCTGCCCGTTGGTCAGCCTGTGATACCCGGCGCATTACTTCTTCTTGCGAAGCATTGGTGCTCGCCACTGTTGCTGCGTCGTTTTTGACCAGCGCGTCCTTTTGCAGAATTGCAGTCGCAACGGCATGTTCGAGAAGAGAGCTTACGTCTTTTAGGCACTCGATTAGTGCGCTGCCAAGTTCTTCATGTGTTGCCATATGCTTTACACCTGCCCATCGACAGTGCTGTTTATCATTGCGGAGGCGATATCGTCTGAATTGCGCATTTTTCCGGAATCGAGAAACGTTTTTGTTTCTGAAACCAAATCAGCCCGCACATCCGGCAGAGCCATTGCGCATTTTCTTCCATGCTCGACCAGCGCCGAAAATTTCGATATAGCCACTGCATCTTTCCTTGCGGAGCATCCGTCTGGGTTAGCACCGCTAACTTTGTAGGTGCTGTTAAGTTGTACGCCCAACATTCTGTCTACGCTGCTTGTTCGGTCTATCATTTGCTATCACCTTGGCTGCTGGTTAGTGATAAGGCTGTTTCGCCTTTAGCGCTGTCGGTTTGCGAGAAACTTGATTGTTTGACCATATCGCTCGTGAGTTGTCGATAAAGCATATCTGCTATGCCGAGTGAAGAACTCTTTGCGGCAGATTTGCCTATCTCGTCGTCCATCATTTCTTGAAAAGTGTTCTGAGCGGGATCTGATCCGAACAGTTCAGATTTTTGAACTGTCTTTCTCATGCCCTTGAGCACGGTCGAGAGAAAAACCGACTCAAAGTCCTTGCAGGCGTCTTTCAAACGAGTCTGCTGTTTTTTGTCGAGGCCAGTCATTGATGCGGACAGCGCCTCGCTGTTTTTATTTATAAGCGAGTCGATATGCATTATATAATCTCCAACTGTGCCTGAAGCGCGCCTGCTTCTTTGATTGCTTGAAGAATTGCAATAAGATCCCTCGGTGTGACTTTAAGCGCGTTTAGTGCGCGCACCAATTCTTCGATTGTCGTCCCGCTCGATAGCGCGACTACATGCCCCGGCTCCTCGTTGACAGTCACCGTCGTGTTTTGAGCAGCTTTTGTTTTGCCTTTTGATAGCGCGTTTGGCTGTGAAATTTCCGTCTGGGCGCTAATTTCGACAACCAGCGATCCATGTGAAATTGCGCATGGAGTAATTCGCGCCATTCCGCCGATTATGACCGTGCCTGTGCGTTCATTTAAGATCACTTTTGCCGTCGTATCCGATGTCACTTCTGCGGATTCGATTTCCGATATAAGCGCAACTACGTTGCCTTGATACTCAATCGGCACATCGACAATAACGCTATTGCCGTCGATTGCACGTGAATAATGGCCGCCGAGCCTGGTGTCGATTGCCTTTGATACACGCGATGCGGTTGTGAAGTCGTTTGAATTGAGAGTCAGACATAGAGTGTCCTGTGGAGCGAGATCGGTTTTTGTCTCTCGCTCGATTAGCGCTCCGTCTGGAATACGACCTGCCGTCGGATGATTTTTTGCTACTTTGGAACCGCCGCCGCCTGCGCTAAATCCACCTATGGATATTTGTCCCTGAGCGACTGCATATACCACACCGTTTGCCGCTTTAAGAGGTGTCTGCAGGAGTGTGCCGCCCTGCAGGCTCCTTGCGTCGCCCAGTGACGATACTGCCACGTCGATCGTAGCGCCCGATCTAGCAAACGGGGGGAGGCTCGCCGTTACCATTACGGCAGCGACGTTTTTAACCTTCATTGTCTCTGCGGACACGTTTACCCCGTAAGCATCCAGCATGTTGGCAAGAGACTGGGCGGTGAACTTTGTCTGCTGGCTGTCGCCGCTTCCTTCAAGGCCCACCACGAGTCCGTAGCCGATTAGCTGGTTATTACGCACGCCCTCAACGCTGGCAATATCTTTTACTCGCACTGTCTGCGCGGAGGCGGCGGTTCCTACTATTAAGAGAGCCAAAGTGATGATAATCAATCGCTTCATTAGATTCCTCGGATTTTGCTTGTATAAGTTCATATGTATTTCTTAATCAGACTTGTATAGTATTTGAGATTATAAGAGCCTTAGAACAACACTTTGAATATCTTGCTTATGACGCCTTCTTTTTGCCTGCTGCCTATTGGGCCGCTGCCCACGTGCGTGATTTGCGCGTTTGCGATGCACTCAGAAAGCACTGTGTTGTCAGTTT
>JAEWSK010000247.1 GCA_023398345.1 Armatimonadota bacterium
GAGCATGGTGACGAATATGGGCGTGCAAGATACGCTAAAGTGGTTCGGAGCCGCGTTTTTGGCAGCCGCACTAATTGCATCGAGATTTATTACCAACCCACCTGCCAACTACGCGCCCGCGTCCTGGAACCCATCACTTCCGAGCAATAAAGCGATGCAGGGAAACGACGTCAATTGGCGCGAGATGCTCAAACAGCCTGCCTTTTGGACTCTGTTTGCGATATATATATGCGGCGCAGCGCCGGGGTTGCTGCTCATAAGCGAGGCAAAAGAAGTTGCAATTGATCTCACTAAGCTCGGAGAGGTTGCGGCAGCATCGATGGTGGGAGTGCTCGGCGGAATCGCAAACGCCTCCGGCAGACTTCTCTGGGGCGCTGTGTCGGATAAGATCGGACGCTTAAATGCCCTCACGGCTATAATAATTCTGACTGGCACTGTAATGCTTGCAATGCCGTATATCGCGCTCACAAGATATGGACTATTGTTCGGCTACGCATTGATCGGCCTGTGCTTCGGCGGGACACTGGGCACTTTTCCGTCCATATGCGCCGACAGATTCGGAGCAAAAAACATGGAAGTTAACTATGCACTGCTATTTGTTGCATTTGGGTTGGCGGGTATACTCGGACCAAGGATCGGCGCGCAATTAAACGCCGATACCGGCGGCTACGTTGGAGGCTTTATGTTTTCAGCCGCACTGGCAGGGGTCGGGCTTTTGCTGTCGCTGACTCTTAGGACGCGGCGCGTTGGTCGATGACTGTTTAAATTTCTTTTTTGTGCGGGGCGCCCTGAGGCAATCTCTATTGACCCTTGCTTGGTGATGTGTCACAATTAAGCGTCAGGCTTATATGTGAAAGGATACTCCGGTATGAATGAAACGCAGAGTGAATACGAATCGACCGACTTTATCCGCGAGGCCGTCAAGGATGACTTGCGGACGGGGCGGTTTAACCGTGTGCATACTCGTTTCCCTCCGGAGCCCAACGCCTATTTGCACATAGGACATGCAAAGGCAATATGGATCGACTACGGCATTGCCGCAGAATTCGGCGGCCTTTTTAACTTGCGCTTCGATGACACAAACCCCGTTAAAGAAGATCAAGAATATGTTGATGCCATAATTGAAGACGTCAAATGGCTCGGCGCGGATTGGGGCGACAGGCTATTTTTCGGGTCGGACTACTTTGAACAGACATACGAATGGGCAATCGAGCTTATAAAAAAGGGCAAGGCATATGTCTGCGATCTAACGGCCGAACAAATGAATGAGACGCGCGGAACACCGACGACTCCTGGTTCAAACAGTCCGTATCGCAATCGATCAATTGAAGAAAATCTTGATTTGTTTGCGCGTATGCGCACAGGCGAGTTTGCCGACGGAGCAAAGACTCTGCGGGCAAAAATGGACATGTCGTCGCCAAACATGCTGATGCGCGACCCCGTAATATATCGCATTCGACACGTTGAACACCATCGGCAAGCAGACAAATGGTGCATATATCCGATGTATGATTTTGCGCACCCGCTGCAAGACTCTATCGAGGGTGTCACACACTCGCTTTGCTCGCTTGAATATGAAATTCATCGACCATTATACGATTGGTTTCTCGATCAGCTTGGTATTTACCACCCGCGCCAAATCGAATTTGCACGGCTAAATATGACCTATACCGTAATGAGCAAGCGGCGGTTTATTGAACTCGTCAACGGTGGTTACGTAAATGGATATGACGATCCGAGGCTGCCTACGCTGGCGGGACTGCGACGAAGAGGCTATACGCCGGAAGCCATACATGAGTTCTGCAATCGCATAGGCATTGCCAAGACCGACAGTGTTGTGGATGTTGCCGTATTGGAAGATTGCGTTCGCGATGATTTGAACAAGCGCGCGCCGCGGGTTATGGCGGTGATGAACCCAATAAAAGTAGTCTTGACAAACTATCCTGAAAATCAGACCGAGGAACTCGACGTCATAAATAATCCCGAAAATCCCGACGCTGGAACGCGCAAAGTCCCATTTGCGCGAGAGCTCTATATCGAGCGCGATGACTTTCGCGAAGACCCGCCGCCGAAGTTTTTTAGATTGGCTCCCGGACGCGAAGTTCGACTGCGCAATGCTTACTTCATCAAATGCGAGCAAGTTATAAAAGACGCAAATGGAGAAATAGTCGAGATCAAATGCACTTATGACCCTGCGACGCGCGGCGGAGATGCGCCGGATGGGCGCAAAGTGAAGGCCACGCTGCATTGGGTTGCAGCACAGACTGCAGTTGAGGCGGAAGCTCGCATATACGATCATTTATTTGTAAAACCCGATCCCGATGACGTGGAAATCGGGCATGATTTTACTTCAAATCTCAATCCGAACTCACTGACATTGACGACGTGCTTTGTCGAGCCAAGTGTAATCGGCGCAGTCCCCGGCACGCGTTACCAATTCGAGCGGCAGGGGTATTTCTGTGTAGATTCCGATTCAACTGCACAAAAACTCGTATTTAATCGCACAGCCACGCTGCGTGACTCGTGGGCAAAGATTGAGAAGGCGATGAAAGGCAACCGACCGTAGACCGACAACCGTCGACGTTTGAAGAGGAGATGCGGCTTTATGGCACGATCGATACTCGCAGCGCTGATGTTGGTGTTTGTCATATCGTCGGCAGCCGTGGCGGCGTCAATAGCTCCAGTGTGGGTGCTGCATATCGACGGACAAATCGACCCAGCTACGGCAGGTTACATCAAACAGGGCATTGACGACGCAAAAAACGCCGCCGCACAGGTAGTGCTTATTACTATGGACACTCCCGGCGGGTCGATGGACTCCATGAAAGAAATCATTAAGGCATTTTTTGCGTCCAGCATACCAATCATCGTCTACGTCTCCCCAAGCGGCGCGACTGCCGGAAGCGCGGGCACGTTTATTACAATGGCCGCCGATATAGCGGCAATGTCGCCGGTAAGCAATATCGGCTCGGCCAGCCCCATAAATATTAGCCCCTCCGGCGAGGTTTCAAAGGTCAATAAGACTCTCGAGCGCAAACAAATGAACTACGCAATAGAATACGCGCGCTCTATCGCAGAAAAAAGAGGCCGCAACGAAAAGTGGGCAGTTAAAGCCGTCAAAGAAGCGGCAAATATTACATCCACCAATGCGCTTAAGTTGAACGTGATTGATCTTGTCGCCGAAAACAACCGCGACTTGATGCGCAAAATCGACGGCAAAAAAGTAAAACTCGCCATAGGCGAGACCGTGACGCTTCACACGGCGCAAGCCCCGTTTGAAGAAAGAAAAATGAGCGGCTGGGAACAGTTTTTGCACTATTTGAGCAACCCAATGGTCTCATTGCTGCTGCTTATGATGGCTATGTACGGCATTATATTTGAGCTTTCCAACCCTGGCGCGATACTTCCGGGCGTAGTTGGAGGAATATCGGCCATATTGCTGCTATACACTTTTAGCGTGATTCCAATAAATGCCGCTGGTTTTGCGTTCATTGCG
>JAEWSK010000279.1 GCA_023398345.1 Armatimonadota bacterium
CTTCTTCAATTGTCGCGGCAATGGGGAGTTGGGAGCGCACGCCGGGCACTGCCTGCCCAACTTTAATCATTTCGTCAGTCAGGCCGACGACCATTATTCGCGCGTTTTGCGAGGCGATAAATTCAAACGCATCTGCGAATGTCTCCGCGCCCTTGGCTGTAACCTTTGTGAGGCCGGATCCGTCGAGTATGATTCCTACCGGATGGTTTTCCAGCAAAAGCGCGGCTGCTGCTTGGATGGCAGGCCAGATATTGGATTTTACTTCGCCGCGCAGTGTTATTGTGTCATCACGAGCTTCAATTATCATGCTATCTCTCTACGTAGTAACGGACGTTGGTAAATACTATATCCCGCCGCATCATAAGTGCGATTTTAAGAAATAGTCCAGACTGATTGTGCAGCAGTTTGTGCCACCACTTCTTTGGCACAAACTCCGGCAGCACGACTGTGACCATGTAATTTGGCCTTTCTTTTTTTACTTGTTCAAGATATTTCAGCACCGGCCCAATCACCGATCTATACGGCGATTCCAGTATGACCAGCGGCACGCCCAAGCCGAACTTTTCCCAGCGCTCTCGGATCATCGATGTCTCTACCGGGTCGATTTCGATAAACAGCGCCCGGCAGTCATGTGAAAGCGTGCGAGCATATTCCAATGCCGGCAAAATCCCCTTGTGAATGCTCGATGTCAGCACAATTGCTGTCGAGCGCACGGCCTGAGGCTCCTCGAAATTTTCGTCTGTTAGCCTGAGTTGATTTCCAAGCGTAATATAGTGCTGATGAATTCTATAAAAAACAAAGACTATCATCGGTATCAGCATAAGCACGATATATGCGCCTGTGGGAATGCTGAGCGGGCCGATATGAAGACGAGGGCCAGCAGTTAGTTTCATTGACGCAGTTACTATGGCAACCGTCCCGGTCAATATAGAGCCGAAAAGGCTGACCTTGGAGTGGAATTTCCACCCAGGGTGCTTAAGCTTTCGCTGGCGCAGGCTCATACTAAATTGCGACAGCGTAAACGATATAAAAACTCCAACTGCATATAGCGGGATCAGCGCGTGAGTGTCGCCTTTAAATATAATAATTAGACATGCTGCAATCATGCACAGTACGAGAATGCCGTTTGAAAATACTAGCCGGTCGCCGATGCTTGTAAACTGTCTGGGAGCGAACCGATCTTTTGCAAGAATCGAGCTGAGTCTGGGAAAATCTTGAAACGCAGTGTTTGCCGCAAGAATGAGAATAGCGGCTGTCGCTGTCTGAATAACGTAGTAAAACCAGCCTTTTCCAAACACACCGCGCGCAATTTGGGAGACAACAGTTTCGGCGTGATGTTTTGTATTTCCGGCTGTTTCGACAAATTCAGACGGAACAGCGTGATATACGTTAGCAAGAATAGATATTCCTATAAATAAGAAACCAAGTATTATGGCCATATAGACCAATGTCAAAGCCGCATTGCGCGACTCCGGCGGGCGAAACGCGGGGATTCCGTCCGCGACCGCCTCGGTTCCCGTCATTGCCGAGCATCCACCGGCGAACGCGCGCAGCACAAGAAACCATAAGGCGGCTCCCATAATCGGCGTGCCGGACGAGGGGAAGCTCTTATTGACGGGCACGATATCCGGGCCGCCGAAAAACTGAGCGCTGATCCAGCGATATAGACCCACAACTATCATTGCAGATATGCATGCAACGAATGCGTATGTAGGCACTGCAAAAACAGCTCCCGATTCGCGCAGCCCTCGCATATTTAAAAGTGCGACAAACGCTACTGCCGCAACTCCCAGTAACACTGTGTCGGGGGCAAGACTTGGCACGGCTGATACTATTGCGGCTACGCCTGCCGCGATGCTTACAGCTACCGTCAGCACGTAATCCGTCAATAGCGACGCTGCCGCCACAAGGCCCGGAATTACACCTAAATTTTCCTTTGTGACTATGTAACTGCCGCCGCCCTGCGGGTACGAATATATTGTCGATCTATAAGAGATAACGACGATTGCAAGTAAAATTACAATTGCCAAAGTTATCGGAATTGCGAGATTCCATGCAATTGCTCCTGCGCTTACCAGTGCGAATGCAAGCAAAATTTCCTCAGTTGCATACGCAGTTGAAGAAAGCGCATCTGAGGCAAATACCGGCAGCGCCAAAAACTTCGACAGACGCTCATGTTTTTGACGGGAACTCGGCAGCGGCCTGCCGAACAGCATCCGTCTAATAAAAGCAAACAAGGGAGTTCCTCCGCGTATTTGCGCGCATTTCCGCGCGCCACTATTTTATATAAAAAGAAACACCAGGACTGCAACACCTGGTGGTCAACATAGTGTAGCACCCGAATACTTAACGGTCAATGTATGCTTGATTGTGACGGTTGTCTGTATCACAATAACTTTTTCAGCTTTTGGCTTTTTCGCAAAATTCTTTCGTTTAACCTCATCCGTGTAAGGGTAATAAAGCATTGGAGCGACAAGATGACTATAAGCACGCACAAAACAATATGGGGAACAATATTAAGCCTGCTGGTAATAGTAATTGTGCTGCCGGGGGCATTTTGGGTTGTGTGCATCGGCCTCGACCGAGGTTTGGGGCTTACGCGAATAGTTGGGGAGCCTTGGACATCCGTTATCGGCGCGGCCTGCGGATTGGTGGGGATTTTCTGGGTGCTGTGGGCTTGGTCTTATCTTTTGTTTGTTGGGCGAGGATTGCCGCTGGAGGCCTTTGGTAGGGCGCTTCATCAGACACGTGTTCTTGTGACTACTGGACCATACGCCTACACTCGAAACCCGATGGTGATTGGAGTGCTGTTTTTGCTGTTGGGCGTTGCGTTTATACGAGGATCGCTGTCGGGGTTTGTGCTTGTTCCGTTGATTTTGCTGGGCGTATGGCTGTATCTGGTCGTATTTGAAGAAAAAAGCCTGACGGCTCGATTCGGCGAAAACTATGAGCGCTATAGAGCGTCAGTGCCGCTGTTGCTGCCGCGTCTCAGCGCGTATACTCACGTTCCATAATTACGACGGCATCTTGCCCATTGATGTAGAGATAGTATCGGCTACGCTTTTTACGATTGCCTCAATTGCGACCATGTCCGGTCCTTCGGCCATTACGCGGATCAGTTTTTCCGTTCCAGATGCGCGAACTACAAGTCGGCCATGCCCACGAAGCTTATTTTCTGCGTCACTGATCGCACTCAATATTGAGGGCATAGTTTCCCATCCATCGCGACTGGCGACCGGCACGTTTACAAGCAACTGAGGATACTCCGTCATTTGATCGGCAAGTTCCGATAGATGCTTTCCGGTTTCTATCATTATCGAGATGACTCTGAGGGCGGTGATCATACCGTCGCCGGTAGTCGTGTGCGGGAGAAGTATGATGTGGCCGGACTTTTCTCCGCCGATCTCAGCTCCGCTCCTGCGCATCTCGTCGCAGACGTAGCGGTCGCCGACGGATGTTCGCACCAAACTGATCCCGGCTGCTTGCAGAGCAACTTCCAGGCCCATATTGCTCATTGTCGTCCCTATTACTTTACGCGTTGAAAGATTTTCGCACTTTGCCGCATGCAGCGCGCATATTGCCATTATATGATCGCCGTCAACTATCCGGCCTTTTTCATCGGCCAGTATTACCCTGTCAGCATCGCCGTCGAACGCAAGTCCAATGTCTGCGCCGAGTTCAACCGTCTTTGAGACCATCTGTTCAGGGTAAAGCGACCCACAGTTGTCATTTATATTGATGCCGTTGGGAGTGCAGGATAAGCTCGTGACGCGTGCGCCGAGTTCCTCAAATATCATGGGGGCAAGCTCGCTTGCGGCGCCGTTTGCGCAGTCAATTACTACTTTTAGTCCGGTCAATGCCATTGTTGCCGCGCTTTTTACGTGTTCGGCATACTCCCATACAAGTTCGTGCCTGCGAAATATGTTGCCCACGTCTCCGCCTTGCGGTCTGTAAAAGCAATCGAAGTCTTCAATTTGTTCTTCAATGGAGTTTTCGACGGAATCGTCGAGCTTGCAGCCGTCTGGGCCGAAAAATTTTATGCCATTGTCTTCGACTTTATTGTGTGAGGCGGATATGACGACGCCAGCCGCGGCGTTGGTTGTTCTTGTGAGGTAGGCGACACCGGGGGTAGGTATTACGCCAGCAATCATTGCGTCCACGCCCTGCGAACATATCCCGGCGATCAGCGCGCTTTCGAGAATGTCGCCTGAAATTCTGGGGTCGCGTCCAACAAGTATGCGCATGTTTTGCTTGCGCTCGATGATTACATGTGCGGCAGTTGTGCCCAGTTTTAGCGCAAGAAGCGGAGATAGCTCTGAGTTTGCCAGTCCCCGCACGCCGTCAGTGCCGAAAAGTTTTGCCAAAATTAGTGTCTCCCGTAATCATCCAGACATTATTTATAGCAGTATAAGGTAGGGTTAGTCTGCGCCGATGTATACCGTCACTTTGACGGTTCTGCTGCTGGTCGCTTTTGTTCCTCGCGGAATTTTTAGCATTACATCGTGGGTGACTGTCGAATTTGCGCCTTCCAGCGAGATTTTTTCAGTCTCGACCGCGCTTATTTTGCTAAGTGTGCTCGGCCTGCCCGCGAGCGTTACCGAGGAAGGTGTCACTGTATACTTTGTCACTCTCAGGGGGAACTTTGGTTGCCCTTCAAATATCGGACTGACCACTGCCGCGCGGGTTGTAGGAGATTCGACCATTTCGAGCTTGGCCTTGACCTTTGCAGGGTGCAGCTTGACTTCAGCTACGGCGCTGCCGTTTGCGTCAACGGCGTTTAGCTCGTAATAATCTCCGTTCAAAGAGCCGACGGCGTCTTCTGAGAGGGTTAAAACTACTTTTTTTACTTTGGCAAGTTGAGAAAACTTTCCTGATACGTCTACTGCTCCCGGTGAAAGCAGCGGGCTGGAATATGAGTATCCGAGCGGTGGCTGAGATGTAAGCTGCACTTCAACGGGCATCCGGCGCGTTTCGATAGACTCGATTAGCACGCAGGCATATTTTGGATTGATCGAGACGCTCAAATCTGCCTGCACCGCGCGCGGCAGGCGCAGTCTAACGGGCACGTTTGCTTTCACTGTTTTATGATTTAAGCGCACTTCGGCCAAGTCGATGCTCGCTTTGACATCATCCACGGACACACTGTCGACTACTGTCTTGAGTCCTTGAATTGTCACAGAAACTTTTGGGGTCAGTACATCTGCCGCATAACCTGCGGACACTCTCGCTATGTGAACCGGCACGGAAAATGTCTCGCGTGACTGCGGATTGCGCTCTGAATCCACATAGTTCCATAAGATAAGGGCGACCGCCAATGCCAATAATTTGTATCGCCAGTTGTGCCTTATCATCTTAGCT
This sequence comes from Armatimonadota bacterium, assembly GCA_023398345.1. Classification (GTDB taxonomy): domain Bacteria; phylum Armatimonadota; class UBA5829; order UBA5829; family UBA5829; genus DTKD01. The sequence goes on from JAEWSK010000279.1 coordinate 5,359, forward strand.
TTATCCTAGTCTTTCGCAGCGTGCCGTCTACTTTTCGGGCGAACTTGGCCTTTGGGTTAGGGTTATCGAGATTACCAGCAACGTTTCGCAGCCATTGAGCCAGCGATTCTTCGTCGAGTCCTCGATGCAGCTTGCCTTCAAGCGCAAGCGAAATAGTGCCTGTTTCCTCGGAGACAACGACTACTGCTGCGTCGCTTTCCTCGGCTACGCCAAGAGCAGCCTTGTGGCGTGTGTGTATCATTGTGCCGACGTGCGCACTTTCACTGAGTGGAAGCGTGCATCCGGCTGCAAGCATTCGTGATCCGCGAATTATTACTGCTCCATCATGCAACGGGTTGCCTGGGTAAAATATCGCCCCCATCAGTTCCTCGCTGACCGCGGCATTTAGCTTTGTGCCATTTGCAACTAAGTCATCTAGGGGGCTTTCGCGCTCCACTACGATCAATGCGCCGATCTTACGCTCCGACATTTTTGCGGCCGATTTGGCTATGACATTAATTAGAGATGTAACTTCTCCAGTCGGCATTGTCGCCAGCCCTCGGCCCCATCCCGCCACGCTGCCCATGTTCTCAAGCATCTGGCGCAGCTCCGGCTGAAATAGTATGACTACTGCTAGCGGCAGCAAATACAAAAACGACTTTAGGAGAAAATTGAGAGTGTGAAGCTGAAGGAGGTCGGTCAGCCAGATCAATACAAAGAATACCGCCAAGCCCCAGAGAATCTGCCATGCCGGTCTGCGCTTGGAAAGCATGATGACCCAGTAGACGGCC
>JAEWSK010000288.1 GCA_023398345.1 Armatimonadota bacterium
TTGCTTAGAGCCTCGCCGGCATGGAAAGTTACACCGTCGGCAAGGGTCGAAAGAACCTCCGCGTCCGAATCGTCGCGCATAAGGCGCTTACCCGGAATCGCGCTAGCGGCAACACCGCCAAGTGACAAACTCTTATCGAAAAGATGCACGTCGTGTCCCATCGCCACAAGACTCGAAGCGCATGCAAGCCCTGCAGGTCCAGCCCCTATCACTGCGACGCGCGAGCCATCGAATTTTCCATTGCATGACGCGGCAAATTCTTTCGTCCAGCCCGCTTTGCGCGCGGCGCGGCAGACGTACTTTTGAAGCTCGCGTATCGGCACAGGCTCGCCGGAAAAAATATTTTCCACACAGCGTGACTGACACTGCACCTCAGCCGGACAAACATACGCACACATCTCCGGCAGCGCGTTCGACTGGCGCAAAATGGCGTAGGACTTCTTTATATCCCCCGACGCAAGCGCGGTCACAAAACCGGGGATGTCCACTCCGGCAGCACATCCGTCGCGGCATGTGGGATCGAAGCAATCGCGACAACGAGCGGCCTGAGCCTTTATGTTATCTATATTGTTGCGTCTGCCATTGCGATAAATCGGCCCGTAGACATCACTGTCGAACGCAACGCAGCCCGCTGTGCCGCCGTCTCGCATTATCTGTGTGCAGCCCGAACATGAAATGCACGTGTGTCTGCGTTCAAGCTTTCCGGTTTCGACAATCTCTTTTGCAAAGCCCGGATACGCAAAGGACTGCCGGCCCAAACCGACCATTTGCACAGCGCCGTCGCGCAAGCTCGCCGAGGCCACATACGGCCATAAATTGCGCATCCAGCTAAAGCCGCTTCCAATAATTGCAATGCCCGAAACGGATTTTTGCAACTCGCGAGTCAGGCCTGTAATTCTCTCAACACTTACGAGAGGGTTTTCGCTCGGGTACGCGCCGTTTGCGGTCGGTCGGTCGAAAGGACGGTTGACATGCGGATTGAAGTATGGGTTTCCCATTGTAATATTGATGATCGGCATGCCCATCTCGCTGAGTTCTCGCACTAATCGCTTCGGCTCGGTGAGATCCGGCTGCATGGGATCAGTTGCGCTCATTCCCCAGCCGTGCGGATAAGGATGGCAGTCATGTATGCCCAAGCGGCATGTTACAACTTTGCCGTGAGGCGCTATCGACATCACTTTGCCGACGGTGTTGCGAAGCAGGCGAGTGCGGTTTTCATAACTGCCACCGTAGCGACCCTCGCGAGTGTGCGCGGCAAGCAGTTCATTAAGTAAATAGCGATGGCACGATTTGACATCGACTGCATCAAAGCCCACCTCAAACGCAAGCTTTGCGGACTCGACATAGGCATCTTCGAGGCGCTCCAGCTCGTCATCGGTGATAAGCGGATAGTCGGCGGGAAGCCCTCTGTCTGCATCAAGAAGCGGATCATGATGCGCAATTATCGGCTTGGGCGCGTCGATGGGACGGCTGTATCGGCCGGAATGCGTAAGTTGAAGCACAGTAAACGGCTTCTTGCCGGTCGACTCGATGGCTGCCGCGACTGACTCTTCCAACAGTCGCGCGAACTCGCCGCGCGTCTTTTGAGTCAGCCACAATTGGCGCGGATTTGCTCTACCTTCAGGAACGACAGCGCATGCCTCAAACCACAGCAGACCCGCTCCTCCAGCACCAAAGCGCTTGTAACGACGAAAAGTAAGCGGCCCGGGCGCGCCGTCAGCATTACCGTCACATCCCTCCATCGGGTGAACGGACATGGAATTTGGAATAGTGTAACCTGCAATATTTATGCTGCGAGCCAAGTAGGATGTGTCTTGCTCAAGAGATATGTTCAAATCCAAAGAGTCTATCGCATCCCGAAGATCATCTATCGTGGCAAATCTAAATGGCGTGTGTAAGTTGCGTTGAATCATTTGAAGCCCTCACAAAACAATTAACTCAAGTATATCACACAGACAGTAAGAGAGGTAATCTGCGGCTCATCAGTAAAGATCTACAGAACTTACTCTGGGAATTCTAATCCTCGCCCCCCCCCATAAGAAGCGCATCCCCAAAAATAAGTTATGCGTCAATTGCCCTAGTCGGGGTGAACCATTAGAGATACAAAAGACGTATTGTCAAAAGTGAATAAAAACATACTGAAATATTCATCCAGGCCGCTTGACATAGGCGCGCTTGAAACACGTCTTTATATAATGGAGGCGATTGACATGTATAGACTACTAATCATTTTTGTATGCACTTTCGCTATCGTATCGACGACCTCTGCCGCACCTAGAGATCGTCACTCCAACTCATCGCGAGACACATCTGTAAGCTCTCGCTCTAATGCCGATCTGCCGAATCAGTCGAATCGACCTGCCGCCAATAACAACCACGGTTATTCGCCAAAAGGAGTAACCCAATATCAGCCTGGCACGCAGGCGAAAAACTCGACAGAGCGCATAAACTCGGTAAGCAATCGTCCGACACAAGCGAGTTACACGAAGACGAACCCGTCGAGTTATCGTCAGGCATCAATTGGCCACACTGCGTCAAATAAAACGACACACGGAACGCCGCGAAAATTCGACAATGCATCTTATCGGCCAAACATTCCTGCAACAACGTCTCGGCCGAACTCCGGCAACAGCTACCTAAAGCCAAAGCCCGAATCATATCCTGCGAGATACAAATCAACAAAATCTTCGTCGATACAAGTAAGCTACTCGCCATCCCCTAAGAGCAATATATCGGTGTCCTATGCCAAGTCGCATTACCAGCCACCGCGCGGTTACGTTCCTCCGACATATCGCGCAGGCCGCTACTATTACCCGTCACGACCTGCATCAAGCTCGCATTACTTCGGCTATTGGTCATTTAACTACGAGCCGAACTTCTGCACAAGGTCGATTTACTTCCACTATGGCCTGTTCCCATATATACAGGTGACGCGAGTCGAAGTCGTATCCGCGCCGAGCGTTGTGTATGTGCAGGAGCCGCTATATACCAGAGGCGGAGTGTATTATTCGACCTCAAAGTTCGCCGGACTCGACGAGGTTCTTGGCGACATACGCAGCTCATGGATTTCGGGACGCTTCGATCTAGTAGATCAACATATTCAATCCGGGCGCAATATAGCTGTGTTTATAGACGGCAACTACGATTACTCTGTAACGAGCGATGACTATCTATCGATGACCCACGACGCAGTTGGAAATTTAGAAACCGAAAGCTTTGTGTGGGACAGCGTCAAAGGGCGAACCGACGGTCAAGTCTCTGCGTTCGGCACACACACATATAATGCAAGCGGCGACTCGCACACTGTCTATGTAAGCTACACACTAAACAAGTCAGGCAACAGATATTTCATTACTGAGGTGGGCTCGTCGGACATCCCACTAAACTAGCGTTTTTTCACTTTGAGACACTGCCTTCGGGCGCTGTCAAAAGACACATGTTTTCTGAGCATTCCCAACCGTAAGTTGATTCCCTCTCGGGGGAATCAACTTACGCATATATGACATAAAGACATTGCCCACTGTAGGAGTTTGAGGGTAAAAAACATCAACTGACGGTTGAATCGCCGAGGCAATGCTGATAGACTGAGCTTACATTGATCCTGGCTAATATTAACATGGTGATTCCCGTATAAGATAGCAACTAAATAGGGAGATGTAAGATGAATACCCGAATTGCGTTGGTGATATTTCTGACATGCATACTGACAGCCGCAATTGCAATGCCGACGTCCGCCGAAATAAAGAAACCCTCCGATACATACAC
>JAEWSK010000007.1 GCA_023398345.1 Armatimonadota bacterium
CCATTGCACCGATGGATGCGCCATGCAGAAAGAATTTGTAGAAAAGCAAGTAGGCAAAAAACACGACCATCGCAAGAATATAATGGACCAAGTTCGCAATGACAACAGAAAGTGGCAGCACTTCGCGAGGAAAATACACTTTACGAAGCAGATCCCTGTGTGAAAGTACCACTTGGCTTGAGTCCAACAGTGACATCTGAAAAAACATCCATGGCAAATATCCAACCAGCAGATATGCCGAATAGTTTTTTATATCCAACTGCATGACGTATTTTATGACAATAGTCATTGTTGCGACTTGGATGAGCGGGTTTGCAAGCGACCAAAAAAAGCCCAGCATTGAGTTCTTGTAGCGAACTTTGATGTCTCGCATGACGAGCTGCGAGATAAGGTAGCGGTATTTGAAAAGTTCCCTGAGTTTTTCGAGCATGCTGTCCGTTAAAAGTCAGTGTTGTGACAGTTAGAAGTATAGGTCTAGAGATGCGAAAAGTCAAACTGGCGTATTTTTTCTTAAGAACATTAAACAATAACCTTAAGCTATGAACATTGGCTTTTGCAACGCATAAACAGCATAAAATCTGCTAATGCTGTCTTCTCAAAATATGATAGAAACCCCAATTAAGCACGATATTTAATGTTGCACTATCTGTAAGACTTGTGCAATAATGTGCAGAGCTTAAGATATTGTTACAGCTTTACTTCAAATTGATACCGAGGGTCTGATGTACTATTGGGACAAAGAAACCGAGTGTATGGATAAGGCCAAGCTTCGGGCTATCCAATCCGAACGCCTGGTAAAAACCGTGAAGCATGCCTATGCGAATGTGCCGGCATATAAAAACAAGTTCAATGAGATGGGCTTGAGTCCTGACGATATTAAAGGTCTGGATGATCTATCTAAGCTCCCGTTTACAATAAAAACGGATTTTCGCGACAACTATCCATTCGGCATGTTTGCAGTACCAATGGATCAGGTTGTTCGTGTGCATGCCAGTTCTGGAACTACTGGAAAGAGCACTGTCGTCGGTTATACTCGAAACGACATTGCTATGTGGGCAGAAATGATGGCACGCACAATGGGGGCCGGTGGAACTACAAAGGGAGACATTGTCCACAATGCGTACGGCTATGGCCTATTCACAGGCGGTCTGGGTGCGCATTACGGCGCTGAAAGAATCGGAGCCTCGGTTGTTCCTATTTCTGGTGGCAATACAAAACGCCAACTTCAGATAATGGAAGATTTCGGCAGCACTGTGCTGTGCTGCACTCCAAGCTACGCTCTGCACTTAGGTGAGTCGGCGCGTGAAGCTGGAATTGATATGAAAAAGGCGAAACTCCGCGCTGCATTTCTTGGAGCTGAACCTTGGACGGAGAGCATGCGCCGAGAGATTGAAGACTTGCTTGCAATAGATGCGCTGGATATATATGGACTTAGTGAAGTGATGGGGCCGGGCGTTGCGTTTGAGTGCATGGAAAAAACGGGGCTGCACGTAAACGATGACCATTTCATTGCAGAGATAATTGACCCGGATACATGCGAAGTTCTCCCGCCAGGTTCTGTAGGCGAACTTGTATTTACAAGCCTGACAAAAGAAGCACTGCCCCTATTGAGATACCGCACTCGCGATATTACGTATATGATCGATGACCAATGTCCGTGCGGCAGATCGTTTACAAAAATTCATCGACTGATGGGCAGGTCGGATGATATGCTCATCATACGTGGAGTCAATGTCTTTCCATCCCAGATCGAGAGCGTTCTCATCGAGACGGAAGGCACCGAGCCGCACTATTTGATAGTAGTCGATCGAGAGCATGGCAAAATGGACGAGATGGAAGTCTGGGTCGAAGTCTCGCCGAATCTCGTTTCTGACGAAGTGCGTGCTCTCGAATCACTTGAGCGAAAGATAGCACACGAGTTACACTCTGTGCTTGGTATTTCCGTCAAAGTCAAATTAGTCGAGCCCAAGAGTATTACTCGAAGCGAGGGCAAGGCCAAGAGAGTTATCGACAGGAGGGATCTGAACCAGTGAAGGTAAGCCAACTTTCTGTTTTTATTGAAAATAAGTCCGGCCGATTGGCAGATGTCACACGAACACTTGCCAATAGCTCGATCAACATCCGCGCGCTATCAATTGCGGATACGATCGACTACGGGCTTTTGCGATTGATCGTCAATGAACCGGCTGCGGCAAAAGAGGCCCTCACAAATGCTGGTTTCACCGTTGCACTGACTGAGGTGCTTGCGATTGAGGTTCCGGATCACCCCGGCGGATTGGCTGGAATTATAGACATTCTTGCCGAGGCTGGTACTAACATCGAGTATATGTATGCGTTTGTCGGCAAGACTGGCGAGAATGCAATTGTTGTGTTTCGCATCGAAAAGATAGACGAGGCGATTCCTGCACTTCAGGAGAAGGGCGTTCGCATACTCACAGGAAAAGACATTCACTCTTTGTAAGGCCATCCAAAATTCGAGGAGGGAAAGATTCGTGTTGAAAAAACGTGGTTTGCTAGTGTTCGCCTTTATCGGGGCGTTCTTTGCAATGGCAATTGCACCTTGCACTTGTGCGGCGAAGAGCGCCTCAAAGACCCCATACCTTATTGGGGCGATTTTTTCTTTCACTGGTGACAATGCTCCGCTTGGAGTCCCCGAACGCAATACAACCGCAATGCTCGCAAAGCAGATCAATGCCGCGGGCGGCATCAAAGGACATCCCATAAAAGTAGTCTACTACGATGACGCAGGCAAGCCCGATCAAGCCACACAGGCATGTCAAGATCTGCTGGCAAACAAGCGCGTTGTTGCAATCATCGGCCCGACTTTGACCGGCCCGAGTCTCGCAATTGCAACCATGTGTCAAAATGCAAAAATGCCTCTTATCTCATGCGCTGCAAGTATAAAAATCGTCCAGCCTGTAAAGTCATATGTTTTTAAGACCGCGCAGACGGACTCGCTTGCTGTCCAAAAGCTGATTGATTATCTCAAGAAGAAAAAAATTAAGAAAGTCGGCTTTGTAAACGATGCCAACTCATTTGGCGCAAGCGGCCGTGACCAGTGGCGCACACTTTCGCGCAAGGCGGGAATAAAGACAGTTGCATACGAGTCATTTGCAAGTTCAGATACCGACATGACCGCGCAACTGACAAAAATTCGTGCCGCAAAGCCGCAAGCAATAATATGCTGGGGCACAAATCCCGGCCCTGCTATCGTTGCTAGAAACGCGCGAACTCTTGGCCTAAAAATCCCGCTGCTTATGAGTCACGGAATATCGAATCCAACATTTATCAAACTTGCCGGCAAGGCTGCTGAGGGTGTAATTTTTCCGTCCGGCAAAATTATCGTCGCAGAACAGATTCCCGCAAGTGACCCACAGAAAAAAGTGCTTGTGAAATATTCTGCTGATTATAAAAAGGCATTTAAACAGCCGGCTTCTCACTTTGGCGGACATGCGTGGGATTCGCTCATGCTCGTTACGGACGCATTGAAGTCAGTTGGGCCAAACCGAGCTAAAATTCGCACCCACATTGAAAATCGCAAAAAATTTGTTGGTGTTGACGGCGTATTTAATATGAGCCGAACCGATCACGGCGGACTCAACAAGAATGCGTTTGCATTGATAACGATCAAGAACGGCAAATGGGTCTTGGTCAAATAATTGGACATTGCGCGGCCGGAGTTGCATGATTTTTGTGACTCCGGCTGTGCGTATTAGTGGGCAAGTAATGGATCAGTTAAATCAAATCCCCCAACTGGTGGTTTCAGGGATCACCAGCGGATGCATTTATGCGATTGTGGCTGTCGGTTTTTCGATTATTTATGGCGGCACACAGGTCATCAACTTTGCGCAGGGCGAGTTCGTTATGGTCGGCGCGATGGTGGCGGCAGTTTTGCTCGCAAAATGCAGCTTAATAATTGCGTTTCCTGTTGCTATTATTGTTGGCTGTCTCGTAGGTGCACTGCTTGCGGTCTGTGTGCTCATTCCACTCAAGCGCGCCTCTGCAGTATCGCTTATTATTATGACAGTTGGGGCATCGATACTACTTAGAGGTCTTGCTCAACTTTTCTGGGGTGAAGAGGCTAAGCACGTTCCCTATTTTACCGGACTTAGTGGTTCAGAAGATCGCACATTTCACCTTATGGGCTCTGTAATAAGTGCACAGCAGATATGGGTAGTCGGCATTACGGTCTTACTTGTTGCGGCAACCCATCTCTTTTTTAAATATACGCTGATCGGCAGAGCAATGCGCGCATGTTCATCCAACCCAACCGGTGCGATGCTCGTAGGTATAAGCGTTCGAAAGATGATAATAGTGTCTTTTGTAATGGCAGCCGGGCTTGGCGCAATTGCAGGTGTGACTGTCTCACCGTACTTCTATGCAAAATGCAACATGGGCACAGCGCTGGGACTCAAAGGGTTTTGCGCGGCAGTTTTAGGTGGGTTGGGCAGTTTTGGCGGATGCATTGCGGCAGGTGTGCTGCTGGGAGTTATCGAAGCGTTGACTGGCTTGCTAATTCCGTCAATGAGCGATTATAAAGACGCTGTCGCGTTTGTAATATTATTGATCGTGCTGCTAGTAAAACCAGAAGGCATACTTGCAAAACGAAAGGCGGTGGCATAAATGGCCGTCGCCGAAACTACGACAAATATTTGCAAGCTCAAACCTAAGCCTCGCTTTGATTTTCGTGCAATACTGCCGTTTGCCGTATTTGCCGTTGTCTATCTTCTTGTCCCCAGGTTTGCACAGGAAAAAGCGCTTACATCGCTCGTCTACATTGGAATCTACGTTCTTCTCGCGCTGGGGCTCAACCTGCTTATGGGATACGCGGGCCAGATTTCACTCGGTCATGCGGCATTTTTCGGTATAGGAGCGTATGTCTCGGCCATTTTGACGCTCCAACCGGTTCAAGAACCGATAATCCCCGGCATAAGCGCTGGAATTGGTCTGATGGCGGCGACTGTCGCCTTAATAT
>JAEWSK010000014.1 GCA_023398345.1 Armatimonadota bacterium
ACTGGCGATTTACAAAAAGCTACCCAATGGGCATCATATTCGGGCCAGGGCTTCGGCTATTTGTTGATGGCGCTTGGGTTTGGCGGTATCGTTATAACTGGCTCGCTGATAGGCGGGCTGTGGCTCATTTTTATCGGATGGTTCCTAACTGGAGCGGCAAGGTCGAGTTATGAGCAGTTGATCGTTCGCCAGGCGCTCTCGGGAGTTCCCGTAGAGCGAGTTATGACTACTGATGTGCCTGAAATTCCGTCAAGCATGACCGTGCGGCAGTTTGTAGACGAGCATCTTTTGCGCCATGAATATTCTTGCTATCCCGTGCTTCACGGTGAAGACGTAATTGGCGTTGTTGGCGCGGAGGAAGTGCGGACAGTGCCGTCTCAAGCTTGGGATTTTACATCCGTAGAGCAGATAGCGCATAGAATAGATGGCGCGTTTAAGGTTGGCGCAAACGATGATGTCTGGGATGCGCTCGGCAAACTATCCGGCCAAGATGTGTGCAGGCTAATGGTAATGGAAGACGGCCACCTCAAAGGCACGCTTGGCCGCGAGTCGATATATCGCCTTTTAAGAACAAAGATGGGCTAGACTGCTCGGGCATTGCCGCTCATCGTGTGATTTGCCTTGACTGCCGGGCGTGCGCGAGGTAAAATGCACTACCGAATTATAAGACCCCGGAGAACTTTGTGAACGTTGAACTGCTTACATGCCGAAGAATGACCGTGGGGGTGGTTTATCCGCCCTTTGCACTGCAACAGCCGATGGTGAACCGAATATATGCCGACATCACCGAGCGCTACCCGTTCCAGACGCTCCAGCATTTGCCCGACGGCGCGCGAATGGCAAACCCTACAAGTGATTTCTTCATACAGACAACCAGAATGCAGGTCAACGACACCGTGGACTATTTTCAGTCCTCCAAAGAAAGAGCGATAGATCTTTTTAAGCTCTCTCAGGAGCGACTTAAAGTAAGACAGTTCGCTACTTTCGGTATCAAGCTTACAGCTTTTCTTCCTATGGAAGGCGGCCCCAATTCGGCTCAGCTCATTGAGAACTCGGCGTTTGGTGCGATAAAAGACAGCCTAGAGTTGCTCGGTCCAGGTAGACAGGGAGTAGGGCTGCGGGTTGTGCTTCACCAAGACGGGGTGCATGAACTCAAGATCGAGCCGTTTTTCGGTAATCTTTCCCAGCTTTACGTGGAACTGGATGTCCAGCACCCAACTCCTTATAACGACATTTCCGTAATCGAGCCTTGGATGGACGGCGCTTACGACTATCTTTTCCGCGAAGCAAAAGGTTTTATCGAGACGCTGGGATAAATTTCGCACGTTGGGTATTTTGCATTCGTGAAAACACGATTTTGTGCAATAGCTATTATGCTGCTCGTTTCGCTATCCACGCCGGCGTGGACTGCAAAATGGGACACAATCAGAAACGATGAGATGGGCTTTTCGATCCAATTGCCCGCCGGATCGACAAAAAGCTACACCCCGCCGCCCGAACAAGGCACACTATCTCTCTACGTCAGCAGCAAAATGGCGATTGCTATCGGCGTATATCCGACTCCCCATACACAGCTAGCCTCGACGGTCATCGAACAGTCGATACAGTCCGCAATCAAGCGCTTCGCCGAGTTTGGCGCATCACGTCGCTGGGAGCAGCCGTCCAAACAAGGTGATCTTTTCAAAGGATTTGTCGGGCCGATCAGACTCGATGCGGGCAATGCTTTGGATCAAGAAATAGTAAAGATTATAGGGACATCGACAGGATTTCAGTGCTCTTCAATGGCGTCTTTGGGCGACGAGACCGCGCCCATACTCGAGATACGCGTCATCGGCCCTGTCAATAAAGAAAAAGATGTAATCGCAACAGCAAAAGCCGTGGCCGCTTCTGTCAAGCGCGACAATGCCCCGCCAAATACGAACATCCCAATTGGTGCAAAACCACCTGCGGCGCTAAAAATCGGTGAGATAGAGCTTGAGGGGATCGTCGAGTCTCTTGCCGACAACCATAAGTGCATAGTCATTAAAGCCGACTTTATCCGGCTATACAATCAAAGCCGCATTGCGCTGTCCCCCGCCAGATCCAAGCAGGTCTTTTTTAAGACAAAGCAAGACTGGATTAAATTGGGCCAAAGAGTTATTGCAGTCGCAAAAAATACCGGCGTCGGCAAGCCGGTGACAGCAAATATTATCAAAGCAGCTACAATAAAATAGACTTCCATAAGAGTCGCTTCAATTTAAATCCGCTAAAAATGCGTACGTTTGGACAAAAGCCCCAGAATAGTTTTTTTCGTAACCCGCCTTTTGCCGATTATTTGACAGTTACTTCCCGCAGCCGTACCATTATATTATGAGGATTTATATCGGTGCGACACGCCAAAACGACGGAAAGACCATTACCAGCCTTGGGCTGATTTCTGCGCTTCAGAAGCGACTGGGCAGCGTCGGATATATTAAGCCGGTCGGTCAGCGTTATGTAGAGATTGACGGCGCAAAGATAGACGAAGACGCCCTTCTCGTCAAAAAAGTCTACGATATTGAGTGCAATTTATGCGACATGTCCCCTGTCGCCGTTCCTCGCCATTTTACCGAAAACTATATTGACTCGCCCGATAGGGATTCGCTTGTAAATGCGATAAAATCTTCCTTTGCCAAAGTAAAAGAGGGCAAGGATATTGTCGTAGTCGAGGGGACAGGCCATGCGGGTGTGGGGTCTGTTTTCGATATGTCCAACGGCGACGTCGCAGCGCTTTTGGACTGTGGAGTAGTGATAATCTCTTCGGGCGGAATCGGCAGGCCGATTGACGAAATAATGCTAAACAAGGCTATGTTTGACGCATCGGGCGTACCTATAATCGGCGCTGTAGTCAACAAAGTCGATGAGGCTAAGTTTGAAAAGGTCAGCTCATACGTGCGGCGCGGGCTTGATCGCAAGGGAGTCGAATTACTGGGAGTGATGCCGTATCGCCCCATTCTATCCAACCCGACTATTCAGCAGCTTCTCGACGACATCGACGGCGAGCTTATCAGCGGGCATCGGGGTCTGCAAAACAATGTTGAAAGAATGGTTATTGGGGCAATGCCTCCGCATCAGGCACTTGATTACTTCTCTCGCGGCACGCTCTTAATCACCCCCGGCACACGCGATGATCTCGTTCTTGCGGCAATGAGTTCATGCCTGTTGGGGCCCAGCCACAGCCCATGTGTAGCAGGTTTGATACTTACGGGTGGAACTCCGCCTCAGCCGAGCATAATGCAAGTTGTTGAAAAAGTTGGGATTCCAATTGTCTTGGTCAGTGACGACACATATACTGTCGCCTCCCGAATCGCAAAGCTGATCGTCAAAATCAGGCCCAGCGATTTTGAAAAAATCCGTGCGGCGGAAAAGATGGTGGAGCAGTTTGTTGATGTAGATCGTCTTATTGAAAAGCTGAGGCCGTAGCCAAATGACATATGCCGAGTCCATCGAATATATGAACGATCTGCTCAAATTCGGCATCCGTCCGCAATTGGATCGTATAAGCGCGCTATCGGGCGCATTTGGCAATCCGCACAAGCAGCTTAAAGTGATACATGTCGCCGGAACTAACGGCAAGGGCAGCACGTCCACATTTATCGCGTCAATTTTGCGCGAGGCGGGTTATCGGGTCGGGCTGTATCTTTCCCCATATGTTCATGACATTCGCGAGCGCATACAGATAGATGGCAATATGATCTCCAAGGACGATTTTGCCGCGATAATAACCGAGATTAAGCCCGCTGCCGAAAAAATAGCTGCAACCAAACTCGGGCCAGTGACGGAATTTGAAGTAAAGACAATGGCTGCATATTTGCACTTCGCTCACAGCCAAGTCGATTTTGCCATAATAGAGGTCGGGATGGGCGGCCGCTTCGATGCGACAAACATAGTCGAGCCGCTGGTCGCGGTGATTACAAATATCAGCCTGGATCACACCGAGCGGCTTGGCGACACAGTTGAAAAAATCGCATTTGAAAAATCGGGGATCATAAAAACCGGCACTGTTTTAGTAACTGCAACAGACGACGATGCGGCATGGAAAGTAATACTTTCCCGATGCCGCAAAGAAGGAGCCGAGGTGTGGCGCGTGATGAGCTCGTCATATCACGTTCCCAACTCTCCGTCAGCGGACGTTCAAATGCGATATACAAGCAAAGATAGTTCGTTTTCGCTGAGAGGCGGCGGAGTCGAGTTTATGTGCCTCACTCCTGGTCTGCGCGGCAAATTCCAGCATATCAACGCCGCGACTGCAATTGCAGCAATAAAGGCACTTGAAAAATATGAAGTTCGCATCAGCCCACAGGCCGTAGTTGCGGGCGTGGCAAATGCAACAATACCTGGCAGGCTTCAAGTGCTGCGAGAAAATCCCACAGTGGTCATCGACGGCGCGCACAATCCGGGTGCGGCTCGCAATCTTGCGCAATCAATGCGCGAGGATTTTAAATATGACCGGCTGATTTTAGTTTTGGGCATGCTTAACACTCACTCAGCCGATGGCGTATTATCGGAACTCGCGCCTTTGGCAACAAAGATCATCGCCACCCAGTCGCAGTGGATTAAGGCCACTTCTGCATTTGAATTGGCCGATGCCGCGCGCAAGTTTTGCGCAGACGTAGAAGTTGTCGAAAAGGTGTCGGATGCAGTAAAGTGCGCTTTGAAGTCGGCAAATCCAAACGATATTGTTTTAGTGACGGGGTCGTTTACGACTATTGGTGAAGTCAATATAGCAGACGCATAGGATGCGAATAGCATATCTGGAATTTGCTGTAGAGGGTATTTTAAACACACGCCCTCCGAATGTTTCGATTCGGAGGGCGGACGACTGCCGGGTACATCATGCCC
>JAEWSK010000042.1 GCA_023398345.1 Armatimonadota bacterium
GCTGGAGCAGTCGTGATGTCTATCAAATCACCCAAGTCCGCCTTGTCCAGCAAATGTTCCGGCCGACTGTTGCGGGCAATTCTGACATATTACAAATATACCACAGCTAATGCTGTGTCTGCGAAAATCCAATATTGGTAGAAAAAAGTGGGATGCAAAATGTGAGCTTTGTATTTGAAAAATCACAAATGCACAGACCTACTGGCGTTGCGAAGTAGGCCCTCTGTTGAGCGGAATATTTAAAATGCGGTCGACAGACGGGGTTAAAATATGTGGTAAACCGTAGAGATGTGGCGATGTGGGCACATACAAACTCGTGCCTGCACACACACCTTTCGGGTTTGAATGCCATTTTGTTGAAATCTGCGGGCCGACCATTGCATGGCGCGTGTTTATCTCATTGACAGGCAATTCACAATTTAATGCCGGCAGCGAGATTAGTATGTTTGGTTGCGCAAATTTATTGGCTGTATTGGCGATGCAACTGATTGGGGCTTGATTAGGCTGCACGGACGTGTCTTGCAGACAGGTCAATCCATTGCAGGTGCTGCAGTCTTGCCTGAAATTCGGCAACACCCATGCGTAGACCACAGTCACTGCAGCTAAAATCACAATTACAAGAAGCATCTTATGCAGTTTTCGCATCGTGATTCTCCTTGCGCAACATTCGTCAGATTGCACATGACTAAAAACATACTGCCATTTACATAGTAAGCAAATAGCTCAAGAGTGTCAAATTTGCAGGAACTAATCCGGGGCTTTGCCCCAATCCCCACCAGAGACTCTGTCTCTGGACTCTGCAAGGAAACTTAGTTTCCTTGACCTTCAAATTCTTAAAATTGAGCCCCCATATGGGGGCTCAATTTTAAGCGTATGGGGTCTGGGGACTGCGTCCCCAGCGGGGTTAAGGGGCAGCGCCCCTTATGGGAGTCTGAGGGTGAAACCCCCAGAGCAAATTCTGCAAAAAAAGGTCACTGTGCTTTTGACAATATCTCCATCACAAAATCGTGTTTGGCGTTGGTGTAGCGTTCGCGGTCGGTGCGATAGCGGGCGGCCAGGTCGTACTTTAGCGCGGCATAGCGGGCTGCATCTTTTGGGTGGGTGCGGAGATAGTTGCGAAAGATCAACCCCTCCCAGAGTTGATGATCTGCCGGGGCCATGTGGATATGATGCGTTCGCTTTGCTTGATACTTTTCTCTTTGGATGAAACACAAATGGTCTTTGTACAGCCAATATTCGCAGTCCGGTCTGTTGAAAAACGGTATTGCATGGCGTCGAGCCGCGTCAAGCGACGGTGTTTCTACAAGCAAATCGATAATTGGCTTTGCGGGCATATTGGGAATTGCAGTGCTGCCATAGTGTTCGATTCGTGGCGCAACATCACAGTCCAGCGCCTCGCGAAGATAGCTGGCGGCCTCGTCAAATTTCGCTGGCCATGTGGGGTCATAGTCCACTAAGTCAATGCCGTCATCTAAATTCTCATCAAGCGAAAAATATGCGTTGGAGGTCATCTGCATTTCGCATGTCGACTTCGTGTCGTCAGATGACCACTCGGCAGGGCACTGCGATGCAAATTCACCGACAATGTAATGCGATGTATCGATCCAGCGCCAAATTAACTCACCCAACTCATCGCGAGCGCCGTTTGGATAAGTTATCGCCCAACTATCGTCCTGCAATTCCCAGCCGACCATTCCGTCGGGAATATAATTTATGCGATCGACTTGCACGCCGAAAAATCGCGCCTCGTGCTTGTTTTCGACTACACATTGATAGCCGACAAATCGCAGCATTTTATTTTCATGCTTTATTTCACGCTTGAGTCGTTCAAACAGCGCGCCGAATTCGTCCAAACTCCATTCGCTGCCGCGAGTCTGCATTGCACCGATCAGTCGCAAGATCATCGTGATAGCCTCAGCAATCGAGCGGCGTTTTCGCCCAATATCGCGTCGATCTCAGACGGCGTAAGCGGAAGCGAGCGGATATGTGCAATTTCGACGGACTGATCTGTCCAAGGCGAGTCTGTGCCGAATAAAATTTGTTCGACGCCGTGCGATTTTATGAGCGCGGTTAAACGCTCTGCGCCCATATCGTTAAAGCAATACGCAGTATCTAAATACAATTCCCGTCCCGCAAGATAGCGTTCCACATCTCCCCAATATTTGTAGCCGCCCATGTGCCCGGCGATGACTTTCAAATGAGGAACTGCATCTAACACGCGCGCGAGTCGGTCAGGGGTGCAGTGAACAGGCGGAGGCAGTCCTATATCTATTCCGGCGTGAAATAATACAAAAAGCCCTGCATCCGCAATCGCGCGGTACATTGGCATCACTTCGGGCGAATCCACAAAGAAAGATTGATACTCCGGGTGCAGTTTCACTCCGGGGATGCCGTCACGTATAAGTTGATTTATGTCCGGCATCCAATCATCTTGATTCGGATGTAAAGTTCCAAGGCTGATAAGTTTTCTGTTGCGCCGCTTTATTACCGCCGCCCAGACGTTGATGCCCGCGACCTGTGCGGGTTTTGTCGCTATTGGAGCAACAATCGACTTATCTATTCCGGCTTTGCGCATGGAGTCGCGCAGCCCGGCAAGTGTGCCGTCGGTAAATGGATTGATATTGCTGCACTGCGATAAAGATTCGATGGCGCGAGGCGCTAAGTCGTCGGGAAATGCATGCGTGTGACAATCTATTATCATAACAACCTATATGTATTTTGCGTTGGCCTTGGCCTTTGGCGCTGATTTAGCGTATTTGAACTTTGGGTAGCCTACGATCAGGCTCGTCTGAACTTTGTGACCTGACGGCAGACCGACGAGTTCTTTTAGATATTTATCTGAATTGACCGTGCCGGTTATAAAGCCTATGCAGCATGTTCCCAAGCCCAAGGTCTCGGCGGCGTATTGAATATTTGAGGCGGCAAAGACTGAGTCCTCCGCGCCACATGTATCTTCTTTTGTCGTGTGGACGAGAATCGCGCACGGGGCATTGTATGATACAAGATCCATGTCCGAGTAGCGCCCGTCGCTAATCTGCTTCATCAACGGAATGAAAAATTCCAACTCTCGATAGGCGCGGGCCATTAAAGTTTTAAATAAAAATTTGCCGACTGGGTTGCTGAGCAATGCGCAGAGTTTTCGGGTCTGCTCGGTTATCCTCTTGCTGAGCTTATTGAGCACGGCTCGGTCGGTTATGACAGTGTAGTGCACGTTATTGCGATTTAAGCCGTTTGGAGCCTGCACTGCTGCTTCAAGCAATTTGTCTATAGCTTCGCGCGGCACAAATTGATCTTTGAATTCTCGCCTGGATCGCCGCATCTTTAAAAATCCCATGAACTGCTCGTATGATGGTCGGTTGGATTCGTCAAGTGCCTCGCATTCCGCACTCGACACGCGCGGATGCGAAATGGCGCCGGTCGGACATACTGCCACGCAGTGTCCGCATGAGCTGCATAGAAGCGGCACATCAAGCGTGCGAGGTTTGTCACTATCGCATGAATCGTAGTTCATAATACACACATTCGCACAGAGCATGCAGCCGTTACACTTCGACTCATCAATTATGATCTTCTCGCCCATATCGCACCATCCTGTCCGAAGCAAATTAGTATGCCATACTATCTACTTCGCAATGCGCGATTCTGTTCCTTCTGAGATGGTTTGGCATTCGGGCATTTGGTGGTAGGTATCCCATCGGCAAATATGAAAGATGATAAGCTGCTCATAGTCAACGCGGACGATTTTGGCATATCGCCCGAAGCCAATAATGCGATCGTGCAAGCGCACCGCGATGGAATCGTCACCAGTGCAACTATTATGGCGAACATGCCGGGGTTTTGCGACGCAATCAAGCTTGCGCGAGATTGCCCCAATCTTGGTATCGGCCTGCATGTCAACTTGACCGACGGGCGGCCAATTTCTGATCCTTACAGTAAACTGCCTGGGCTTTTCGGGATGATGGTAAGCGCTTGGTGGTCAAAATCTGCAATGCGCCGTGAGATATGCGCACAGCTTGAAACGGCGCTTGCGTCCGGCATTAAAATAACGCATCTCGACAGCCACAAACATGTCCATGTCCACCCGATGGTGCTGTCGGCATTGGTTTGGACTGCAAATAAGTATTCTGTAAAGGCATTGCGCGTGCCGATTGAGTCGCGCGAGCTGCGATTTGGAGAACCGATTGGTTGGCAATTAAGATCGGCGTTGGTCAGTTTTAACGCGCAGCGCGTCCGGCAAGTTGCTATTGGCGAAGATTTTTTTGCGACGGATAACTTCATCGGCACTGCAAAGACCTGCCGGTGGAGTGCCAAAACGATGGCTGCCGCCATTAAAAATTTGAAGGTTGGCATTACCGAACTGATGGTTCATCCAAACGATTTAGACGCGCTAATATCCGACGATGTCAGGCATGCACTCGACAGTTCAGGAGCGCAATTGATAACCTACGACTTTAAAGTCTAAGCCTGCACGCAAGGTGGGTATATACGCCAAAGCACTTATTTGCGAAAGGGGAGCATCGCATGAAAATTCTTGTAACCGGAGGAGCCGGATTTCTGGGTTCGCATGTCATAGAGGAGATGACAGACCGTGGCCATAACGCCGTATGCTTCGATATGCGGCCAAGCCTGTTGTGTGAAAGCGTTGCGGGCGATTTGCTCAATATGGACGATCTTATGCGCGCAACAAAAGGCGTGGACATCGTTTGTCACCTTGGCGCGGTAGGCGACGTGTATCTCGCATTCGATAAGCCGTATCTTGCGGCTGCTATAAATGCAACCGGCACAGCAAATTTAATGCAAGCATGCCTAGCCAACAAAGTCGGCAAGGTGATATATGCTTCGACATGGGAAGTCTATGGCCCGCCCGTATACGAGCCGATTGATGAAAAGCACCCTTGCAACCCCGATCATCCGTATAACATAACAAAGCTTGCCGGAGAGCAGATAGCAATGGCATATGACGCGCTGAAAGGCGTGCCGGTAATATCGCTTCGGCTAGGCACATCGTTTGGCATGCGCATGCGCGGCAACTCGGTCTTTTCAATATTTATAAAAAAGGCGCTTGCACATGATACGATCACGATCCAGGGAACAGGTGAGCAATCACGGCAGTTTGTGCATGCGCGCGATGTGGCGCGGGCATTTGCATGCGCGATGGAGTCGAACATACATGGCGAAGTGTTTAATATTGCGTCATCAAGGTCGGTTTCAATAAAGGAGCTTGCGGAGATGGTGGCACGGCGTATTCCTACGGACGTCAATTTTGCTGCGGCTCGCACCGGAGATATTCATCCGGCAAAGGTGTCGGCACACAAAGCTGCATCTGTGCTCGGCTGGGAAGCAAATGTGCGGTTTGAAGACGGCCTTATGGAAATTATTCGCGAAAAGATGGAAGAGTTGTGCTCTATTGAAGCAGATGAGCAGACAGTATCGGCCTAATATAAATAAGGTTCGACCCGCCGGGACCCCCACCGGCAGGCCGAACGGAGGCGGTGAACTTGGTGCCTAGGATCAACCGCCTATTGAAAAAACTTTTTGCTTTATTGCAAGTAGTTGCAGTGCCCCGAAACAAGCGAGAACGATTGTCGATGCGTCCGGGATCGGATCAGGGTCGGGGACTAAAACTTTATTGTTTATTGTTCCGCTTACAGGATCATGGTGAGTGCTCGGTATGAGAAAACCTTCGTTGTATGCCGCTTTTGTGCCAGCAGGTTCCTGCCCGTAATAGTTGCCGAAGCCGGGCGCCAAATAACTATCAAATGAAACTTGAGGAGTCAACTCATCCGTCACCAAAAAGCACACCCCATAGATTGGGCCAGGCAAATTAGGGCAACTGGGGCCGGGTTCAAACAACCCCACGCTATAGCTGGAAAAACTGCCGTAGGCGTTTAACAAGTCGGCGGATGTAGCTGTAGTCGGCAATTCGATGACACTGGGCGAATTATTTGGCACTTGAACATTGAAGCTATATACATAGTGCCAGAGACCATCACTATTTTGCGAAACATTCCATCCGAGAACTACAATGTCAGTCGTAGTCCACTGTCCTACTGTAGTCAAACCGGGCACTTCACCGGATGTAGTCAAAGTGCCGGAATAAGTAATCGACGCAAGCGCGACGCTTCCCATTGATGCAATAATTAGGAATGCAAATACAAGTGTCGCCAATAATTGCCGAATTCGCCTTCCCATACGTTCACCTCCAGAAGTCATTAAGTGTATCGCAGTGTTGTCTGGAGATATATACCAAAATGCGC
>JAEWSK010000173.1 GCA_023398345.1 Armatimonadota bacterium
GTATTACTGCGACTTTTAAATCTACATAACCGGCCTTGTAATATGTCATCGCAGCGAGCAGTCCGACGGGCAAAACCAACATCGCAAGTGTCGTTCCCTGGGCCATATGCTGATCGAATTTAAACAAAAACACCAGCACGGGTATTATAATGATCGCCCCCCCGATACCAATCAGCCCGCTCGCTATACCCGTCGCAAAACCCAACGCAAGAAAAATCGCGATTTTTGCCGCCATTTAAGTACTCCATTTTAATATTATTTGAAAAGCACTATCACGTACTCGTGCTTAAAAATATAAAACCCACCCGCTAACGCGCGATAGCGCCAGAGATTGTTGTTCTTTCCCTTTGCAAGTTCGTTGCCCTCGATGTTTTTCACGATGATCGACTTTGTTTTGAACCCCACGTCGTTCATCTTCTGCATGCACTTAAAGCCTAGTGGGTCGAGTTGTCCGTCAGCATATTTATCGCCGATAACAAGAATCGCGAACCTGCCGGGCGCAAGTGTGTCGTAGGCATTTTTTGCGACTTTTTCGAATGCGTCCAGAAAATCATCCGTCGAGGATTTGTTGGACAGGTCGCTGTTTAGCTCGCTGAATCGTATGATGTCGGCATATGGTGGGTGCAAAATAGCGAGTTGCGCATGCTCAGAGCCCATTTCTGCTAACTCGCCAACTACGCGTTCGCGTGTTGCGTCCGTTGTGGAGTCGCCTTGAACCAGCCTTATGCAGTCGCCGACTGCTTCAGCAGGCAGCTTGCTCTTCACATGTTCCACCAACTCGGCTTTCAGCTCTACGCCGACAAGACGCCTTTTTAAATTTACAGCCTCGATTGCCGATGTGCCGGAGCCCAAAAACCAATCGACTACTATCTCGCCTTCGCGCATGTATCGGCTGAACATTTGATGGGGAATTTGTGGAATAAAATTGCCATGGTAGTCGAACGAGTGGCCGTGGGTATTGGTGCGCGAATTCATTACCCACAGAGAGTCCGTTAAAATATCGTCGTAATCACGCCAGTTGGCGAGATCGATGTCCGAATAATCCGGCTTGTTTTTTTTTGCGTTCACTCGGCAATTGTAGCAGTGAGAAAAGACACGGTCAAGGTTTTGGTAAATGAGTAACGCTCAGCTCAACAATTGTTATATCGAAAGACCTGAATTGTTGAACTAAAACTGCCGATTAAGCGGTATAGAACATGTGGGAACGTCATAGGCATATTATTCGTCTATAAAAACGACTATACTGGCTTGGTGGTAGATCTGTTATGCGTGAAGCGCGAATATCCAGCCATCGATTTAGCTATTCATTAGTTGATGGATGTGCCATAGTAAGACCCGAAGGCGCCTGCAATGAGGAACGAACCGAAGCTCTCGCTCGATTCGTCAACTCTCCAGTGATCGGTGTCCAAAATCTCATACTCGATCTTAGCCATGCAAGCTATGTCGAGAGTCCGGGCTATCGCTGGCTAGTGCGCCAAGTAAAAGACCTCGAAGCTCACGGCAAGCGTTTGGTAGTTGCAAGCGCGCCGGAGTCAGTTGACCGCGCCCTAAAGCTGCTCAAGCTTGATAGGCTGATACTGGTTGCGGGCAGCGTGAGAGAGGCGCTGAGAAAGCTCGAATGCGTGTCTGAACCGGCATAGGCTGCCGGTGCTAACTGCGCGGCACTGCGACCTCGGAAAGCGTCGATTCGACGATTCGGTCAGGAGTTACGCCCTCGATTTCGGCCTCTGGGCGCAGTATCAGCCGGTGTCGAAGCACTGGCGCGGCCAAAGTTTTCACATCGTCAGGAATCACAAAGCCCCTACCCGACAGCGCCGCCTGTGCTTTCGACCCCAAAAGCAGCCAAATGGATGCTCTCGGACTGGCTCCGAGCACAAGCGCTCTATTTTCGCGAGTTTTGCGCACGAGTTTGGCAATGTAGTCCAAAATCGGCTCCTCGGTAACTACTGATGCAATCGTCCCGCGCAGTTCAATCAGCGAATCGATGTCGCAGACGTGTTTAACGCCCGCTTCTTCGATGCGTAACGAATTAAAACCCGCATTGTAGCGTGTTAGCATACTCATTTCAGTGTCGAATGCCGGATAAGGCACGATTGTCTTGAACATAAATCTATCCAATTCGGCTTCCGGCAATGGATAAGTGCCTTCGTATTCGATAGGGTTTTGAGTCGCCAGAACAGTGAAGATTTCATTTAGCGGATGCGTCTCGCCGTCTATTGTCACCTGCCGCTCCTGCATTGCTTCCATCAGTGCGGCTTGAGTCTTTGGCGGAGTGCGGTTGATTTCGTCGGCGAGCAATATGCCGGTAAATATCGGCCCTTTTCGCAGGCTGAATCTGCCAGATGACGGGTCAAAAACGTTCGTGCCGGTAACGTCCGAAGGCATCAGGTCTGGCGTAAACTGAACTCGGCTGCACTCGCTTGATATTGTGAGCGCGATTGTGCGCGCTATGAGAGTTTTTGCGATTCCGGGCACACCTTCAAGTAGAACATGGCCTCCGCAAAAGAGCGCGACCAGTATTTGATCGATCACGTCGCTCTGGCCGACAACCACTTTCGCCGTCTCTTCTCGAATTTTATCCGCCGTCTGCTTAACGGCGCTCACATCAGGCAATGATTCCGCCAAGGCCAAGCTCCTTTTCAACCGCGTGAATCTCGCGTGCGATATAGACAAGTTCTGAGTTGTCGAGTTTTTGTCCTGCATTATTGATAGAAAGCAATTTATCAACTTTTTGCGCGAGATCAACTTTTCCGTCCAATTCGATTTGCCGGACGATTGCCTCGCGTGTTGCATCTGTCGACAGGCCGAATTTGACGCATAACTCTTGTCGCATCGACTTTGTCAGTATATCAA
>JAEWSK010000215.1 GCA_023398345.1 Armatimonadota bacterium
ACGCACCCGGCGGCAGTGCATATCAGCGTCATAATCGCCAAAGATCAGAACAAGATCAACAAGGCCTATAAACTCCTAGAAGACAAACAGGAGTTCAGCACAGTGGCCATGCGACTTTCCGAAGACAAAGCAACCAGGTTGTCTGGCGGCACGGTCGGATGGTTGTCGGCGGACATGAAGCTTGTCCCGCCAACGATAAGAAAAGTCGCATTTGCAACTCCGGTTGGAACATACAGCAAGCCGGTTTACGTGGCGGATCAGAAAGAGTCCGGATGGGTCATTATTAAAAATGATCAAGCCCGAAAAGCCACAACCGAGAAATTTAACGACGTAAAATTACTGCTCAAAGAGCAGCTTGCTATCAAGCAGGCCAACCAGGATAAGTTCAACACGATGATAAAGAATTACATCAATGAGTCTAAGATTACCGTCAACGCCGAGCGCTATAAGAAGATTCCCGATATGTTGAAAAAGACCGCCGGCAGCGTGCCGACGAATCTCCAGCCGGGAGCCAATCCTACAGCATCTCCGGCCAAGTAAATTGCGGTAACTAGACGTGTAATTTCTCAAGCAAGGGCAGAGCGACAGTTCTGCCCTTGCTTTTTGATGATTAAATCTTTGTTACATGCCGCGCGCAGGCAGGATTTTGACCGTGCGTTGGCGAATCAAAAGGATTGGTACGTAACTACACGAAACACCCAACGGTGTGCCATACGAAATGCCTCAATGTCGGCGATTCGGGATTCCGGCGTTCGATATTAGGCATCGATATTACACAGGAGGAACTACCGAATGTCTGACAAGAAGCGCGTATACCTTTTTAGAGAAGGTAACGCGACGATGAGAGATCTGCTTGGCGGCAAGGGCGCCAATCTAGCCGAAATGACAAACATCGGCTTGCCCGTACCGCCCGGGTTCACAATCACCACCGAGACTTGCAATGAGTATACCCAGCTGGGCAAGCTTCCCGACGGGCTTTGGGATGACGTGCTGGCTGCACTCGCCGATGTCGAAAAAGACATGGGCAAAAAGCTCGGAGATACCGATAACCCGCTGCTGGTCTCTGTTCGATCCGGCGCAAAGTTTTCCATGCCGGGCATGATGGACACAGTTCTCAACCTCGGCCTCAACGAAAATACCCTTCAGGGCATTTTCAAGGCCACCGGAAATGAGCGCTTCGGCTATGACGCATATCGCCGATTTTTGATGATGTTTTCTGACATCGTGCTCTCCGGCGACTATCCGAAACTGGCAAAGCATCACTTTGAGGTCATTTTCGACGCCGTCAAAGAGAAGCTGGGAGCAAAGGTCGATACGGAAGTTGACGCCGCTGGTTTGAAAGATCTCTGCACTCAGTACAAGGCCTATTTCAAAGAGATAACCGGCAAGGACTTCCCCACCGACCCGATGGAGCAGCTAAAACTGGCCATCGAAGCCGTATTCAAGAGCTGGAATAACGAGCGCGCAGTGATTTACCGCAACCGCGAAAAGATCGCGCACGACCTCGGCACTGCCGTCAATATACAGACGATGGTTTTCGGCAACATGGGCGACGACTGTGGAACCGGCGTGGCGTTCACACGCAATGCCGCCACTGGCGACAACAAGCTATTTGGTGAATTCCTAAAGAACGCCCAGGGCGAAGACGTCGTCGCGGGCGTGCGAACTCCCGAGCCGATAGATCAGCTCGAAAATGAATTCCCCGCCATCTACAAGCAGTTCGCCGACATTGCGCAGTCACTTGAAGATCACTACCGCGAGATGCAGGACATCGAGTTCACAATTGAGAAGGGTCGACTCTTCATCCTTCAGTGCCGCAGCGGTAAGCGCACCGGCGTTGCAGCGGTTAAGATCGCTGTCGACATGGTCAACGAAGGCCGCATCACCAAGGAAGAAGCGCTGACTCGCGTCCCACCAGAGGCGCTCGAACAGCTCCTTCACCCGCGGCTTAAAAATGCTAAGGGCGCAAAAGAGATAGCAAAGGGTCTAAACGCTGGCCCCGGCGGCGCGTCCGGCCATGTTGCGCTCGACTCAAAGACCGCTATTGCAATGGCTTCCGAAGGCAAGAAGGTCATTCTTGTTCGCAAAGAGACCAACCCGGACGACCTCGGCGGAATGCTCGCGTCCAAGGGCGTGCTCACCCAGTTGGGCGGACGCACCAGCCATGCGGCTCTAATTGCCCGTCAGTATGGTATCCCGACTGTCTGCGGCTGCGGAGCTGTAAAGATCGATGAAGAGAAAAGGCTGTTCACCGTTAACGGCATAACAGTCAAAGAAGGCGACGTCATCACAATCGATGGAACGCTCGGCTTGGTTTACAATATTGAGATGGAAACCGAACCCGCGACCGTCACCGGCGATTTCGGCACGTTCATGGGTTGGGCTGATGAAATCCGCAAGCTCGGAGTTCGCGCAAATGCCGACACTCCCGAGCATGCCGCACAGGCAATATCACTTGGCGCCGAAGGCATCGGCCTTTGTCGCACTGAGCATATGTTCCTCGGCAGCGAGCGAGTCCCGCTTGTGCGCGATATGATCCTTGCTGAAGATGAAAACACCCGCCAAAAGGCCCTAGACAAGCTGCTTCCGCTGCAGCGCGAGGACTTCGTGGGTATCTTCAAGGCAATGGGCGGCAAACCGGTTACGGTCAGACTCATCGACCTGCCGCTGCATGAGTTCCTGCCTGCGATGAACGAACTTCTAATCGAAGTGACCGAGCTTCGCTGCAAGAATCCGAACAGCCCCGAGCTCAAAGAAAAAGAAGAGCTATTGAAGAAGGTCGAAGACATGCACGAGCAGAACCCGATGCTAGGTCTGCGCGGCTGCCGACTGTCGATCTACTTCCCGGGCATCGTAAATATGCAGGTCGGCGCTATTATCGGCGCGGCATGTGAAGTCAAGAAGTCCGGCCTCGACGTTCATCCTGAGATAATGATCCCGCTCATCGGCACTGTCAATGAGCTGAAATATCTCAAAGATCAACTCATTCCAATCGCCGAGAAGACGATGGAAGCCGAGGGCATCAAGGTCGATTATATGATCGGCACTATGATCGAGATCCCGCGTGCGGCGCTGACCGCAGACGAGATCGCGACCGAGGCTCAGTTCTTCAGCTTCGGCACAAACGACCTCACCCAGATGGGCTATGGAATCAGCCGCGACGACGCGGGCAAGTTCCTGCCGGTCTACATCGATAAGCAGATATTCAAGACCGACCCGACCGAAACAATTGACCAGAAGGGCATCGGCCGGTTGATGAGCATCTGCGTCGAAGACGCTCGCAAGGTCAATCCGAAGATCAAGCTCGGCATCTGCGGAGAGCACGGCGGCGATCCGGACAGCGTTAAGTTCTGCCATAGAACCGGCCTGAACTACGTATCCTGCTCGCCCAAGCGCATCCCCGTAGCTCGACTAGCTGCCGCTCAGGCGGTTATCGAGGAGCAGGGCAAGGCCGTAGCGAGAGACAAGTAAGTTAAGACAGTAGCGCCCCAAAAACTCCACTTTGTAGGAGATATAATTGGGGAAATGGCGCAATCTCTCGCAATAAAGCGACACAAAAACCCCCCGGTGGAATGTTCCGCCGGGGGGTTTTAAAAACTCTATGAAACATTAAAGGCGTCGTGAAATGTCACTGCGCCGGGTGGAATAGCGC
>JAEWSK010000216.1 GCA_023398345.1 Armatimonadota bacterium
TCTCAGTGCTTGGCAAAGGCACAGTCGAATATATCCCTATGCCGGAAAGCATCTGCGGCAAATATCAGAGTTTTACTCAAGCAGACCTGACTCAACTTAGACAACTCGGCTACAGCGAACCTTTCACTACGTTAGAAAATGGGATAGAAAAATCAGTTAAGGAATGGATAAAATAGCTGCTTGATTTTAAGTGGCAAATTCGTCTAGTGGCTATGCCCCAAACGGGGTGTAGCCACTATTATTTAGACAATATCGCTCTGCAACAAAGAGACTGAACTGCACTAGAACAACCGCTTTGCAATTTTAAGAATGCCTTGGCTCCACGGAACTCTGTGCGACACTCCGCTAGTGCTTTCAAAGCTATCCAAGTTGGCAAGATACCACTTATAGTTGCGGATCAGCGCATCCTTATTCGAATATTTTGGCGCGAAGCCGAACGACTTTTGCGCCTTTTCGATGGAGACAAACGAGTCGGTCGAGGCAGTATCGTAAACCCATTTATATAGTGGCGAGAGCTTTAGCTTCTCCAATATCTTCAAAATGCACACAGCAGGGCCAGCGGGTAAACACTTTATCTTTCTACCGAAACCCGCATAGTCGAGCACAGCTTGGAAATCATTTTTCATTGTGCCGAACTCTGCCGCGCCAACATTGAACACGTCGTTTACTTGCTCGCATGGCAGGCTCAGACAAGCCCATATCGCGTCACAAAGGTCTTCCACGTCAAGAAGCTGGTAACGATTCTTTCCATCTCCCAGCATCGGAAATCCCCTGCCGTCTTTCGCCCAATCATAAAAAATGGCGAACACACCAAGGCGCTCCGGGCCAATAAACGACTTTGGGCGAATTATTGGCACACACATGCCCTGTGCCCGAAATTCCGCGCATACAGCCTCCGCGTCTATTTTCGCCTGGCCGTAATCTCCCACACCGACGAGCTTATCGGTTTCATAAATCGGATGATGGTCCGGCACACCGTATACGGCAGTCGATGATATTTGAACTACACGCTCGATATTTAGCTTAGCGGCGCACTCAAATACAATGCGAGTGCCGTCAATGTCCGTAGAGTATATATCGGCCTTGCTGTAGAGCGGCAGCGCAGCGGCGCAGTGAACGACATGCGTGCATCCGCGCATGGCCGATTCCACTGAATCTTGATCGCGTATGTCACCCACTATCCACTTGATCTTATCTGCTTCGGGATAATCAAACGGCGAAATGTCATATGAGACGACATCACAGCCATTTTTGATCAGATGTCGGACCAGATTGATTCCTAAAAAACCCGATCCTCCGGTAACAAACACAATCATATCGCTATGCTCTGCCCGCATTTTTGCGTATTTGCGCGATGTGCTCTTCGGTGACGGCCCTCTCGAAGCTTCTAAATCCGGCTAGCTTGAAGCCATGCTTGTCGGCGAGACTGCTTATCTGGCGAACTTGTTCGACGGATACGTCTTTGCCGAGCGTATAGCTCTCGTAGCGGCCGTCGAGTGCAAGCATCATTGTCTCGCTCATGCACGCGTATGCCGTCTTGGGCGGAAATCCAAAACTGAAGTTGAAATCGACGTCGCCGGGCACGTCTATTACGCCGCCTTCGACAATCAACACATCGTTGCGCTCTTTTGCAACAGCCTCACTGACATCGCGCGGCCTGGCCACATCGCAGACAACCGCTCCGGACTTGATAAAACTCGGCTGAATTATCGCTTCTACAGCGCTCGATACCGCCAAAACTAAATCAGCGTCCTTAATTCCTGCTTCAACGTCAGTGCTTACCGAAACCGGCGTCTTTGTCTGAGAAGACACTTCCGATGCCAGCGCTTCGAGATTTTCGACTGAGCGCCCAACTAGGGTTATAGAGGCGCATTTGTCAGCCATAAGATAAGTGCATGTTTTGCCGATTGAACCGGTCGCACCGACGATAGACACTTGCGCTTGACCCGGATCTATGCCCATAAGCTCCGCGCCGCGAAGCGCGCCTTCGATGGCTGTCGCGATTGTATAGCTATTGCCGGTGGTGACGGCAATATTTACGTTCTTTGATATTGTGATGCCCTGATCGCCGGCTACGGATGTAAACGCGCCCAGCCCGACGATTTTCGCACCGAGGTCTTCGGCTATGCGTATAGCGCTGATAATTTTATTATAAACTTTATCTACCGGCATACCCACAAGTTGCTTTGCCGTAAGTGGGCAGCCGATGAACCAGCCTTCGGCCTGTGCGCCTGTAAGCGAGCGTATGCCGGTGATGTGGCTCACCATCATCGGACTTTTATATTTCATCCCCCACTCGACCCATGATTCGGGAAATATCTTAACGAACGGATACTTCCGCGCAACGTCTTTTTTTGCAAAAAGAGGATGTATGACGAATGCAAATTTCTCCAAGATGTCCAGCGTCCCTTCGGCTTTTGACTCTCGATTTTATATTTGGATCACAGTCGGTTTCCAGTCCATTTTTTCCAGCAGCGGCTCGTAGTCTTCAACAGTGACATCCTCCGGCCGTTTGCCCAACAGGGTTATCAATACGCCCTCAAACACGTTTGTCGCATAATATCGACCGTCCGGCGACTTCATCTGCTCCGGCATCGAAGTAACAAACAATCGCACATTGTGCTGGGCCAGCGATTTCGTGTCGTCAGCCGTCAGGGTGTTTGTCACAATTACTTTTCCATCCAGAAGCCCGGACTCGACTGTCGGCAGCGTTTTTTTTATAAAGTGCCAATCGCCTGCAATTACATCGGCCCACTCATAGTACTTCTGATACTTCGGCTTCGAGCTTTCCTGCTTTGATCCTGTAGGATATATCCACTGAAACGGCAGACGGCAAACAATAGGCAAAAACATTCTCGCCAGCACTCTCACGGTCGCATATGACCGCATTGGAATCGGGATTCCAAGGCCGAACATCAAGTCGCCGTAAACGGCCTGATCGGTAAGACTTGCAACAGTCTGCGCCATTCCGAACCTGTCCACTGCGCAAACGACCAGCACTTTGCTTTTCGCAAAATCTACCAGCCCTTCGGTGTGCAAATATTTTATCGTCTTGCGTTCAAGAGTGTTTTTTACTCCGCTGCCATCGACGACGGGAGTAACTTTGGCAATTCGCGCGAGTTTTTCGGCATCGCGAATGACATATCGCCGCTTATCCGTCCAAAGATAGCGATCCGTCCCACCCAGGCCGATTGCATCCACCTTGCCGTCGAGATCATGCATCAACTCGGCATATCGCCTCATATCGCCATCCGTGCCAATTCTGGACACTTCAAAGCGCTCGCCTAGAAGTTCGACCTCAGACTTACTATCGCGCTTCGACGCACCCAGACTGATGCTCACTACCCGCTTCATCCAGTACTTCCTCGATCTCTTCGATAGACTTCGTAAGCATAATTCGCGCACGCAGCTTCGGCGCGCCGACCATGCCTTTTATATACCAAACCAAGTGCCCGCGCATCTCTTTCGACGCGCGTCTCTCGCCCAAAATCTCGCGCAGCAGGTGCGCATGCCGCTTTGCCGCTGCAAGTTTGTCGGCGACGGTCGGACCCGGCAACACGCGGCCCGTCTCAAGATATTCGGCCATGCGGCCAAATACCCATGGGTCGCCAAGAGCAGCGCGTCCGATCATTACTCCATCGCAGCCGGTGCGCTCGAATACATGCTTTGCATCTTCCGGACTTGTAATATCTCCGTTTGCAATCACCGGCACACCTACCGACGCCTTAACCTCGGCTATTATATCCCAATCCGCGCGTCCTGAATATCCCTGAACAGCAACCCGACCATGCACCGCAATCGCATCCACGCCGCATGCCTCGGCAATTTTGGCAAGTTCGAGAACTTGCCTGTCGTCGATCCCCCAACCAATTCTGGCCTTGATCGTTAAAGGCACACTCAATGC
>JAEWSK010000256.1 GCA_023398345.1 Armatimonadota bacterium
GCGCTTTTAATTGTAATAGACCCGATTGGGCTTATTCCAATTTTAATGGGCCTGAACTCATCTGTAGGTCCGAGAGCCGCTCGCAGGATGATATTTCAGGTTGCGGGCGGCGCGACCGTGCTATTGCTGTTTTTTACGATCACAGGCACGTGGGTGCTCAAACTTTTTGGGATCACGCTGGATGACATGCGCATTGGCGGCGGGTTGATGCTCTTAATTATTGCGCTCAAGCTTGTTGTCGGCGGGCGATTTGGTTTGGAAGAAGGTGAGGGGCGCGAGTCTGCCGTTGTTCCGCTGATATCTCCGCTGATTGCCGGCCCAGGTGCAATTACGGCATCGGTCGTGTTTGCGGCGGTTCATGGCGTTTGGATGACCGCAGCCGCTGCTGTAGCGGCGATGATTATAAGCCTTGTGTTGTTTCTTTCATCTCGACTGCTTCACCGCATTATTGGCAACAACACTGCCGACCTTATCAGCCGCGTTATGGGTGTCCTTGTGGCGACGATTGCCATATCTTATATACGCATAGGCATCGTAAATCTCATCAAATCGATTTAGCCGTCGATTGCGCGCTGTAAATAACTATGGCAAGTCCGCAAGCAAGACGCATATTTTATCCTGCAGCTTTGTCACGTCACTCTTTTTGCATGAGTGGTGGTTCATAATTATTGAAAACGCCAGTTTTTCGTTTGACTTCGTGTTTACATAGCCCGACAGTGAACTTACGCGCCCAATGTAGCCTGTTTTTGCCTTCACGTTGCCCTGTGCCGATGTCTTTTTCATTCGAGCAGAAAGCGACCCATTTACGCCTGCGACAGGCAGTGAATCTATAAAAATATTGCTTTGCTCGGTGGAGTGCATATAACTTAGCAGTGCAACTAAGTTGCTGGCTGATATGTAGTTGAACCGCGAAAGTCCGGAGCCGTCGGTGATAGACATCTCGGATGCGTCCAAGCCGATTTTTTTAAAGAACTCGGTTTCAACCTCGATTCCTGCGCTTGTCGACCCATTGCCTTTTACTACTGCGCCTATAGTTTTCAGCAGTGTCTCTGCGATTAGGTTATCGCTGGGCTTGTTTAACATTGCCAGAATTTGCGATAGCGGCGGGGATGTGTGAGTTGCAATTAGCTTTGCATTTTCAGGAGTCGATGCGTATTTGACGCTGCCGGTCATCGTGATTTTCTGCTGAGATAGTTCTGACGCGAACACGCATGCCGTGTAAAGCCCAGGTTCGGTCACAGTGACTGGCGCGGTGCGCCTTGTTATTTTTGCGTTTTTAGGGATAGTTCCGTTGACTCGGATGATATTTTGCCCAAGGGCGCGATTTACGTTTATCGCGTTTGCGGAGTCCGGCTTGCCTGTCTTTGCGCTATTGTTAATTGTAAGGTAGTCGGTATAGGGGACAATTTTTACAATGGCAGCAGCGCCGACGGTCTTTGCCGGGTATACGTAGACGTCAACCGTATTGCGGTTAAGTGTTAGAGCGCTTGTCTCTGCTGCATAGTAATATCCCAAATCGGCCCAGTTCCATCCCCAGTTCAGGCGCTGATTGTCGAAGAATGACTCATCGGCGATTACGTTTCCATCTATTTGAGATATGCCGGCTGATCTGACTTGCTTTGCCAAATATGTAAGATCAGGCGTCAGCAATACCGGGTTGCCGCCGCCTCTTATAATTAAGTTGCCCTTGAGCACGCCGTTTTCGACCTTGCCACTTACATAGACCTTTGTCTTGAATGTGAAGTCCGGGCCGAGTGTTTCTAATGATGCAGCCGATACGAGCAGTTTGAAATTAGATGCGGGCAGCATAAGGCTGTGCGCGTTGTGCTCATAGAGTGTCTGATTTGTCTTTAGCGAGCGGATCATCACTGCCTGTGTGCCGCCCTTCAGAGATGGATCTTTTAGTATTTCATCGATCTTATCGCCGAGTGTCTGCGCGCTTGCTGATATTGCACTTGCACAAATTGCGAAGAAAAGAAAAACAGTCTGCAGCTTAAATCTTAAATTCATCATATACCTTGGTTTTCTTAAGGAGAGTAAGTCTGGTATAATTACTTTATGCTCAGAGTAGACGAAATCCTTGCTTATCCTGTTGAGCTTCCGTTGGTAATGCCATTTGAGACGGCGTACAGGCGCGCAACTACATCTCCGACTGTCATTATTGAATTGCACGCCGGCGAATTTGTCGGCTACGGCGAGGCTACTCCCGTAAGGCAAGTGACCGGCGAGGACGTGTCGACCGTCATA
The DNA here is from genome assembly GCA_023398345.1 of Armatimonadota bacterium. Lineage (GTDB taxonomy): Bacteria > Armatimonadota > UBA5829 > UBA5829 > UBA5829 > DTKD01. The sequence continues at coordinate 2,248 of JAEWSK010000256.1, forward strand.
CATGACATTTCAACTGCTGCACAAGTGCTTATCGGTGCGGATGTAAGTCAGTTCCGCCTTTCGGCGCGCAAGCTGGTCGAAGCGCTTCCACAGGGCAAGACAGCATGTTCCGGCGTTGAAATTGCAATGCTTGATGCCTATACTAAGAGTCTTGGGATTCCAATGTATTCTCTATTTGGAGGCGCGGCCATTCGCATCGAGACCGATGTGACAATTCCAATTTGCCCGCCCGAGCAGGCCCGTGAGCGCGCTGCGGAAATGAGTGCAAGGGGCTTTAAGCTATTTAAAGTAAAAGTGGGCAAGAATCATGACGAGGACATCGAACGCGTAATTGCAATCAGCGAGGGAGCATCTGAGTGCTCATTTGTGCTTGATGCAAACCAAGGCTATACTCCGAGCCAGGCTGTTCGATTTACAAAAGCAGTTCTTGATCATTCTCTGAGCGTAAGGCTACTGGAGCAGCCGGTCGATGCAGCCGATTTAAATGGCTTGAAATATGTCACCGACAATGTGCCTGTTCCTGTCTTTGCCGATGAATCCGCACAGACACCTGCCGACGTGCTCGAAGTGGTGCGCTATCGAGCGGCAAACGGCGTCAACGTCAAATTGATGAAGGCAGGCGTGGTCGGTGCGTTGACAATAAGTTCTATCTGTCGCGCGGCAAAGCTGGATTTAATGTTCGGATGCATGCTTGAGTCGCGCATAGGCCAGGCCGCATCAGTGCATGTGGCCTGCGGCACGAACTCTTTCAGCGTGTTCGATCTTGACCAGGATCTGTTGGTTGCCGACCAGCCTATTAAGGGCGGAGTCGAGCGCAATGGCCCTGTGCTGAAGTTGCTAGGCGGCCCCGGCTTGGGTTGCGAAATAAGCAAAAGTGCTCTTGAGCCCTTCCTCAAACGCAACTAAAGGCCTGTAACCGAGTATTTCCCGCGCGCAGGACGGATCGCTTGCCGAGTATTTTATGTCGCCGACCTTTGGCGGATCATACACCACTTTCACATCTCGCCCAGCCAGCGCTTTAAGTTGGTCTACAAGCGTGTTGAGGTCAATCGAGCGCTCACCCGATATATTAAACACTCCACCTGCGGCATTCGGCGACGTGCATGCCAGATAGTTTGCGCGCGCGATGTCTTTGACATACGCAAAGTCCCGCGTCTGCTGTCCGTCGCCAAATATATGAAGCTCTTTGCCTTGCAATATGCGGTCTATAAATATCGGGATCGCAGCGGCATACTGCGAGTGCGGGTTTTGGCGCGGGCCGTATACATTGAAATATCGCAATGCGACCGTCTCTAGGCCGTATATTTGATTGAAGACTGACAGATAGTGCTCTGCGCACAACTTGGATGCGCCGTATGGTGAAAGAGGGTGGGGCAGGAAGTCCTCGCGCTGCGGCCGGTCGCCCGTGTCGCCGTAAATAGCGCATGACGATGCCATTGCGAGCCGCTGTACTTTCGCATCGCGCGCGCTTATAAGCACGTTGAGCGTACCGCTTACATTTACTGCGTTTACCCATGCCGGATCTTCGACGGATTTTGTGTTGGATATTTCGGCAGCCTCATGTAAGACAAAGTCGACTCCGCGCATCGCGCCATTTAGAGCGTCGATGTCCCGAATGTCGCCTTTTATGATGCTGATCTTATTTTTTACAGATGATAAATTGTCCATGCTGCCGGTTGAGAAGTCGTCGAATACTATAACGTCGTGGCCTTCACTTACCAGCAATTCGGTTATGTGTCCACCTATAAATCCGGCTCCGCCGGTAACAAGAAACTTGCTCACAATTTTGCTCCAGTAAAAAAATTGGTGTCCAAAGCCCTAGCGGCTTACTCCCAAGTATAGTTTATAACATATCTGTTCGCAGCGAGCGCGCTGTCTAATGCAGCTTCATCAAAGTCTCGCCCTACGTGCAATCGCAGCTTTAGTATCTGCTGGTCGGTCTGATCGCCTTCTTGGCTGTCGATTGACCGCGCAGTTGCATCATATTTGGGTAGAGTTTGCAATATTTCACACAAACGGTCGGCATCTCTGCCGGTTGTGATTGTGAGATACCTCTCGCCTTGTGACGACAGTAAATATTTGTCGAGTCGTCCCATCAAATAAAGTGTGCCAAAGACAAGTATTGCGGCAATGGCTGCCAGGCCCATCATCTGATGAGTGCCTATGCCTACCGCGACCCCGATTGCCGCCACCACCCAGACGCTTGCGGCAGTGGTCAAGCCCCGCACGACGCTGCCCTGATGTATAATCGTGCCGGCTCCAAGAAACCCTATTCCTGTCACGATCTGCGCTGCAATGCGTCCGGGGTCATTATTTGGACCTGCTATGACGTAAGAGCATATTGTAAACAGCGTCGAACCTACGCACACAAGCACGTGCGTCCTTAGCCCTGCGGGGCGTCCATGCGTTTCGCGCTCCATTCCTATCAGGCTGCCCAGAACAACTGCGACAACCAAGCGCAGCACCATATCATCAAATGCCATCAAATCAAGTCTCCCGTCGCTTGGGCTATTTACGCATGCGCCTTTGGCAGTGAAGCCAACTCCGCTTTATCGGACAATTTTGAGTAAAGGCTCTTTCTAAGTTCAAGCACCCGCGCGCTTGCTTCGTCTATGGACACTTCTTCCTTGCTTTTATCCGAGCGCAGCCTCACCTCTACCTTGCCTTCGCCGGCTAACCGACCTGCGACCACTTGGATCGGCGTGCCGATTAGATCGGCGTCTTTAAATTTGACCCCCGGCCTTTCGTCGCGCTCGTCGAGCAGCACATCGACACCGGCTTGCTGCAACTCTTCGTAAAGTCGCGTCGCCGCACTGCACTGTGCTTCATCGTCGGAGTTGAGCAGTATCACAGCTACCTCAAACGGAGCGACGCTGATCGGCCAGACCATTCCGTCGGTATCTGAGTTTGCTTCTGGAATAGCTGCCAGCATGCGGCTGACGCCCATACCGTAGCAGCCCATTACAAATGGCTTTTCTTTGCCGTCGTCATCGAGAAATTTTGCGTTCATGGACTCGGAATAAATCGTGCCGAGTTTGAAAATATGGCCGAGTTCCATACCGCGCTTTGCAGTCAATTCCGCACCGCACTTTGCGCACGCATCGCCTTTGGACGCCACCCGCAAATCGGCGTATTCTGCAATTTCAAAGTCGCGCCCAATATTGACGTTGATGTAGTGCGCATCGGTTTTGTTTGCGCCGACTACGAAGTTGGACATATTCGCAAGTTCGCGATCTGCGATGATTCTTGCGCCCTTTAGTCCTACAGGGCCCGCGAAGCCTACTTGCGCGCCAGTGAGATTTTCGATTGTTTCAGCGTCCGCCATCTCAATTTTCTTGACGCCAAGCGCGCGCATTAGTTTTGGTTCGTTAAGTTCGCGATCCCCACGCACCAGTGCGGCAACAATCGCATTATCGGTTTTGTATATGAGCGTCTTGACCAGCTTTTTGGGCGACTTTTTAAGAAGAGACGTCACCTGCTCAATTGTCCGTGTGTTCGGTGTGTCCACCAATTCCATATCGAGCAGTTCAACTTCACCGGACTTTGCGGGTCGTTCGCCAATTTCGCATTTTTCCGCATTTGCAGCGTAGCCGCACTTGGGGCATACGAGCACTGTGTCTTCGCCCGCGTCGGCAATTGCCATATATTCTTGGCTGTCCTTGCCGCCGATAGCGCCTGAATCGGCTTCTACTGCCAGCGTGTCAAGCCCGCAGCGCGCAAATATCCGCGAAAACGCGACATACATTTTGTCATAAGCGCGGTCGAGATCTTCCCAGTTGCGGTCGAATGTGTATGAGTCCAGCATTATGAATTCGCGACCCCGCACCACGCCTCCGCGCGGCCTTGGTTCATCCCGCCCCTTTGTTTGAATTTGATATAGATTAAGGGGCAGTTCGCGATATGATCGCACGTCGCGCCGGACAATATCGGTGATGATCTCTTCATGCGTGAAGCCTATGGAATAGTCGCGGTCACTGCGATCTTTGAACTTAAACAGGACATCGAGTTCCCATCGACCGCTCTCTTGATAGAGTTCGGCGGGAACCATCGCGGGCATAAGCAGTTCCTGCGCGTCTTGAGCGTCCATCTCCTCGCGCACGATTTTCTCGATCTTCTTAATTACTCTATAGCCAAGCGGCAAATAATCATATATTCCTGCTCCCACGCGGCGTATGAACCCCGCGCGA
>JAEWSK010000295.1 GCA_023398345.1 Armatimonadota bacterium
TACAATCTTCAGCCCAAGCCCGGCAAGGGGCTACATGCAATGTTCAGCGCACCAATTCAATATATGTATCCAAATACGCAGCTTCCAGCCGTCAATGATGGCTGGTACTCAGCTTGGCTACCGACAAAACTTTACAAGATAGCCCATGCACATTGGGACGACCCTGAATTTACTTGGGTAGTTGAAAATGCGAAATCAAAACCAATAACAGATAAGATCAAAAGTCTCGATGGGCTTTCGTTTTATGGCTTATTATACGGCTCGGATTTACCTGCAAACCCCAAATTGCCTGTGTTTAAGAGCACTAACTTTTTTAACTTCGGCCTTTGCACGCTGCGCAATGACCGCATGATGCTCACGTTCCATTACGGCAGGTATTTGGGTCACGGCCAACCGGACAAACTCAGCTTCACTCTTTTCGCAAATGATACGCTGTTGTCTGCCGACTACGGCACACCGGGCTATGGCTCAAAAGTATTGGAATGGTATCGCAGCACCGCTGCGCACAATACGGTGCTGGTGGACGGCAATAATCAAGCAAATTCAAAACAACACGCTCTCGATGCATTTTTTGCCGGAAAGTCGGCACAGTTTGCGCAGTGCACGGCTACTGATATATACCCCGGCATATCACAGACACGCAAGATTCTTGTGCTCGGCGGCGCCTGCTTTGTCATAGATAATTTAACATCCAAGACGAAACACGACTTCGATTGGCTGTTTAGATGCAACGGCGATCCGAAAGTGCTTGGGTCGTATGCCGCTGCAGAGCCGACCGCCCCGCCGAGTGAGTATATCAAGCTGGACAGTTCGCACAGCTTCGATGACCTCTATCGAATGACTTGGGAAACGTCGAAATGCAATTTGGCTTTCGGTTTATTTGGCGGCGGCACTGTGAGTTTGGGCAAGTGCCCGGCCGAAAACGATATGAAACACATTTCATTTGTAATGTGTCGCCAGCACGGCAAAGACGCCAGTTTTACCGCAGCATTTGCGCCGAGCGATAAGAACAAAAAGGCAGTTGTCGAAAAAGTCGACGGCTTGGTCTGGGTAAAATCGGGAAATGAGTCCGTCTATCTCAGCGTAGGCTCGCAATCAAACAAAAAGCTTGTAACCGATGCCGAGCTTGCAGCGATTCGCGTTGTAAACGGCAAAGTGGTAGGCGCATTCATATCAAATGGCTCGAAGCTCACCTGGAAAGGCAAGTCCTTAATCGCAAAGAGCAAAAAAGTGGACTGCGCAGAGATTTAAGTTCGGGGCTTGACCTCACCAGAGACTTAGTTTCATTGACATTCAGACTTTTTAAAATGGCATCCCCCAAATTGGGGGATGCCATTTTACGCATACGGGGTAATGTGAACTGAGTACCCAGCAGGGTTAAAGGGGCAGCACCCCAATAGAAGTTAAAAAACGCCAGTAGAACTAGGAGCGAATTTTCCGCGAAGTGATCCACTCAGACGCCTCGGCAAGCGTATCTGCAACAAAGTCGGGGCTGCACGCGAGATTTTCGACATCATCCCTATTTATCTTGCCGGTCAAAACCAAAACAGTTCTGCAGCCTGCCGCGTTGCCCGCAACAATATCGCGCTCGGAATCGCCTACCATCACCGATTCGCCCAGATCAATTCCATGCTCATTTGCTGCCTGCAAAATCAGCCCCGGCTCAGGCTTGCGGCATGCGCATTTTTCAGAGGCGAGATGGCGGCAGTAGTAGAAGCCCGAAATTTTACCTCCCACTTTTTCAACGCTGCGCACAATCTCACTTTGAATAGAAATAAGATCGCTTTCCGCAATGATGCCTTTTGCAACTCCCTGCTGGTTGGATATGACAAACACCTGCAATCCCGAATCATTGATTTGGCGGATTGCTCCGGGGACAAATGGGTATATGCTTAGCTCATCTGTATTTTTGACGTAGTCATCCCGGTCGGCGTTTATCACTCCGTCCCGGTCGAGAAAAACGGCGTTCAAACAGTAGGCTCCTTTAAAAAAATCGCGCTTAATACGCGAGACAGGTCATCAGCAGATGGCCCAGCACCAAGTGCACATCCTCAATGCGCTGCATATTATCGCTCGAGACTACAATGCACTTTTGGGCTATTTGCGCAAGTTTGCCGCCAGAAAAACCGGTCCAGCCGATAGTGATTGCGCCCATAGAGTTTGCCTTCTCGACTGCTTTAATGACATTTGGCGAATTGCCGCTGCCGCTGATTGCAATGACGACGTCTCCCGGTTCCAAAAAGCTGTCAAGCTGCTCGGCAAATATGCAGTCATAGCCGCTGTCATTTGCCCAGGCGCATATTAGAGGTGTGGCATCGGTAAGCCCCATCACTTTGAATCTTTTGCCTGTATTTTCCTTGACGCCCTTTTGCAGATCTTCGGCGACATGGCTAGCAGTTGCCGCACTTCCGCCGTTTCCAAAAAGAAAAACTTGACGCCCTTCGTCATGCGCAGCTTTCAGCGTATCCACCATGTCTTGGATCTTATCTTCCGGCAGTTCGCCAATAGCTTTGCACACCAGGTCGAGGTATTCACTAATCTTTGACATTGGTTTGCCTACCTTCTCACATTAAAAATGACTTTCGAGCCGTCGCGTTCTAGTCGGATCTGCAATTCGCGAAGGTGGGAAAGGCGTTTGCGGACAGCCGCGCGGTTTTCGGGCGGCGTGCAGACAAGGAAAAAGCCTCCGCCACCTGCGCCAGTAACTTTTCCGCCCAGCGCACCCGCCGACATCGCCGCGTCATAAAGCTCATCAATTGCGGGATTGGATATGCCGCTGGCGAGTTGCTTCTTTTTAAGCCAACCTTCGCGCAGCGTTTGGCCGACTGACGCAACGGCTCCAAGTCTGAGCTGACGTGCGAGATCGTCGGCTTGGTCTCTCATCGAAGTGAGCAGTGCCATCTTGCTTTCGATATTATTCTTCTGCTCAGTCAATACGCCGCTGGCTTTGCGCGTAACGCCTGTGTAAAACAACAGCAGACTCTCAGTGAGGCGCTGCTTTGCTCCGGTATCGAGATCAATAGGAGTCACCTCAACGGCCTCGCCCGGAAGAAACTTTATATATTTAAGACAACCATATGCGGCAATATATTGATCTTGTTTGCCAATGGGCTTGCCCAGTACATTGATCTCTATCTGGCATGCCTGTTGAGCAAGCACTTCAGCGGGAACAATTTCACCTCTGTGGGCATAAAGCGCTTGCAAAAGCCCGACTGTGACAGTGCTGGATGAACCCAACCCTGATCCTTCGGACGGAATGTCGGCCATTGTTGAAATTTCCAGGCCATGATCGATTCCAACCATGCGCATCGCCTCTCTGGCAAGCTCATGTTGAATATCGTCGACTTTTTCAACCATCTCAGTGCGGGTGTAACCGATACGTATCTTTTCATCGAAGCGCTCTTTGACAACAACGTAGATGTACTTGTCAATCGCTGTAGATACGACAGCTCCATAATCGCGGTCGTAGAAGCCCTTGAAATCCGTACCACCGCCCGCGAAGCTTATCCTTAAGGGGGTCTGGGTGATAATCAAAGCCTAAAATCCTCCTGATGACATACAAATGTATTCTACCATATGCAGGAGGGTGTCTCAAGAAAATGTAATAGGCCCGCGCCATATTTATAAAAACTGCGCTCATTACGCAACATATCAAATGCAGCAAGGGCCGGCTTCTTGCGAAGTCGGCCCTATAAACAAAACCTGGCGACGACCTATTTTCCCGGGGCCTTGCGCCCAAGTATCGTCGGCCCTGGTGGGCTTAACTACCGTGTTCGGAATGGGAACGGGTGGACCCCCACCGGTATGATCACCAGGAAATCTTATTCAAATGTCAAATACAAAAAATCAAAAGTTAAGTATCCAAAAAATCGCTTTTTTGAAAAACTTACTTTGGAGATTTTAACTTGTCAGTGTCCATTGTCAGATAAATACAGTAGTGAGTGCGCTTACGTGTCTTAAGGCTTAATATTGCAAATGGTCAAGCCCTCGGTCTATTAGTACCGCTTAGCTGAAGCCATCACTGGCCTTACACTTGCGGCCTATCAACCCGGTAGTCTACCGGGGACCTTACCAGGTTACCCTGTGAGAAAGTTAATCTCGTGGCGAGCTTCCCACTTAGATGCTTTCAGCGGTTATCCCTTCCAGACATAGCTACTCGGCACCTGCCGTTGGCACGACAACCGATACACCAGAGGTCTGTCCACCCCGGTCCTCTCGTACTAGGGGCAGCCCCACTCAACTTTCTTACGCCCGCATCGGATAGGGACCGAACTGTCTCACGACGTTCTGAACCCAGCTCGCGTACCGCTTTAATGGGCGAACAGCCCAACCCTTGGGACCGACTACAGCCCCAGGATGCGACGAGCCGACATCGAGGTGCCAAACCTTGCCGTCGCTGTGAGCGCTTGGGCAAGATAAGCCTGTTATCCCCGGGGTAACTTTTATCCGATGAACCCTGGCCATTCCACACTGTGCCAGAGGGTCATTAAGCCCTGGTTTCCCACCTGCTCGAGCCGTCGCTCTCGCAGTCAAGTCGGCTTATGCCTTTATACTCTAACGGCTGATTTCCAACCAGCCTGAGCCGACCTTTGGACGCCTCCGTTACTTTTTAGGAGGCGACCGCCCCAGTCAAACTACCCGCCTGATACTGTCCCATGCCCGGATAACGAACAATGGTTAGAATTCCAGCTTAACAAGGGTGGTATTCCACTGCTGAGTTGCCTCTCCCACCTATTCTCTACATGCTAAACCAAAACCCAATATCAAGGTGTAGTAAAGCTCCACGGGGTCTTTCCGTCCTGATGCGGGTAATGCGCATCTTCACGCATGCTACAACTTCGCCGAGTCCATCGTTGAGACAGCGCTCAAGTCGTTACACCTTTCGTGCAGGTCGGAACTTACCCGACAAGGAATTTCGCTACCTTAGGACCGTTATAGTTACGGCCGCCATTCACCAGGGCTTCGATTCAAAGCTTCGCCTTTCGACTAACCTCTCCTGTTAACCTTCTGGCATTGGGCAGGTGTCAGCCCCTATACATCAGCTTTCGCTTTAGCAGAGACCTGTGTTTTTGTTAAACAGTCGCTCGAGCCTTGTCACTGCGACCCCAAGTAATCCGTTGTGTTAAAACAACGTCCACCCAGGGCACCCCTTCTCCCGAAGTTACGGGGTTAACTTGCCTAGTTCCTTAACGATGGTTATCTCGCACGCCTTAGTATCCTCTACTTGCCTACCTGTGTCGGTTTGCGGTACGGGCAGATGACAACTAACTAGAGGGTTTTCTTGGCAGCACGCAAGACCACTTTGCTTCGAATCTCTTCTCCACTCGTTGCACGCCACGGCTTTTGCGTCCGGCGGATTTGCCTACCGAACTGCCACTACGCACAAACACGGACTACCAATCCCGTGCTTGGTCCATTGCACTGCGTCACCCCATTGCTCAAACATTGCCAACTGGTTCTGGAATATACACCAGATGTCCATCGACTACGCCACTCGGCCTCGTCTTAGGCCCGACTAAACTCAAGAGGACGATCCTTCCTTAAGAACCCTTAGGCTTTCGGCGGGGAAGATTCTCACTTCCCTTTTCGCTACTCATTCCGGCATCCTCACTTGAATGCAGTCCACCGCTTCTTACGATACGACTTCAACCCGCATTCAACGCTCTCCTACCAATCCAGCATTAAGCTGGATTCCATAGCTTCGGTAACTGGCTTGAGCCCCCTTACATTATCGGCGCAAAATCACATTCGACCAGTAAGCTGTTACGCACTTCTTAGACGGTGGCTGCTTCTAAGCCAACATCCTGGTTGTCTATGCAATCTCACATCCTTTTACACTTAGCCAGTATTTAGGGACCTTAGCTGATGGTCTGGGCTGTTTCCCTTTTGACTACGAAACTTATCTCCCGCAGTCTCACTGCTACGCTTTGGTGTTCCGGCATTCGGAGTTTGGTTGATTTTGGTAACCTGGTAGGGCCCCTAGACCATCCAGTGCTCTACCTCCGGAACAAAACACGTAACGCTGCACCTAAATGCATTTCGGAGAGAACCAGCTATCTCCGAGTTCGATTGGCATTTCACCTGCTACCCACAGTTCATCCAAGCCATTTTCAACTGACATTAGTTCGGTCCTCCACTCCGTGTTACCGGAGCTTCAACCTGACCATGGGTAGATCACTCGGTTTCGGGTCTGCTATATGCTACTAGACGCCCTGTTAGGACTCGCTTTCGCTACGGCTACACGTCTTACACGCTTAACCTCGCAACACACAGCAACTCGCCGGATCATTATGCAAAAGGCACGCCATCACACCGCCCATGCAAGCATGGACATGGTGCTCTGACTGTTTGTAGGCATATGGTTTCAGGTTCTATTTCACTCCCCTCCCGGGGTTCTTTTCACCTTTCCCTCACGGTACTATCCGCTATCGGTGGCAAAGAGTATTTAGCCTTAGACGGTGGTCCGCCCAGATTCACGCAAGATTTCTCGTGCCCCGCGCTACTCGGGTGTCAGACGCAAGACCAATATCTTTCGCCTACAAGGCTATCACTTGCTATGGCACGACTTTCCAGTCGACTTCGACTAGATATTGGTTTTGTAACTTGCCGGCTATCTTGCAGTTCGCCAGTCTGATCCCACAACACCAACTTAACAACGGCTGCATCCTATCACGTTAAATTGGTTTAGGCTGATCCGATTTCGCTCGCCGCTACTCACGGAATCACTTCGTTTTCTTTTACTCGGGTTACTAAGATGTTTCAGTTCACCCACTTACCCCCATACACCTATGTATTCAGTGCATGGTGACACCGCATGACCGGTGCCGGGTTTCCCCATTCGGGTACCGCCGGATCAAAGCATGTTTGCTGCTCCCCGACGAGTTTCGCCGCTTACTGCGCCCTTCTTCGGCTCTTTGCCCCAAGGCATCCACCATACGCCCTTTGTAGCTTGACCAAACCTTTATATAGTCGCAAAGCCAAAGCTATAAAATCATCGTCCGAAGACAATAAACTTTAACAAAGGCTCACGACGGGTTCCTTAAAACTACGCATGCGCACTCACTACTATATTTAACTGGAAATGAACAACATTCGCGCTCAGAAGAACGCCCGCAGCAATACTCTGTCGCTTGCGGAAAATGTATAGCACCCAACTAGACACAAAGAGAGGGAAGACAGTCTGTCTTCCCCCCAATAGGTTCAACATTCTGTCTAAAACCACTATTTGTTTATATGCACGCTCAAATTCATAAGCATTGGCAAAGATGAGTGCTCCTTAAAAACTGAATAGTGTAAGCAATACAAATGAGACCGACCTGGATTAGGGGTTGTAACCAAAATGCAAGAGCAAGCTCCGGCACTTGGCCAACCAGCTAAATCCTTAGAAAGGAGGTGATCCAGCCGCACCTTCCGATACGGCTACCTTGTTACGACTTCGTCCCCCTCGCTCCCCACACCTTCGGCGACTCCCTCCCTTGCGGGTTGGGCCATCGACTTCGGGTGCAGACAACTCAGGTGGCGTGACGGGCGGTGTGTACAAGGCCCGGGAACGTATTCACCGCAGTTTAGCTGACCTGCGGTTACTAGCGATTCCGACTTCATGTAGTCGAGTTGCAGACTACAATCCGAACTGAGGACGCATTTATGAGATTCGCTCCACCTCGCGGTATTGCTGCCCTTTGTTAGCGCCCATTGTAGCATGTGTGTAGCCCCAGGCGTAAGGGCCATGCTGACTTGACGTCATCCCCACCTTCCTCCCGCTTACACGGGCAGTTTCCGAAGAGTTCCCGACTTTACGCTGGCAACATCTGATGAGGGTTGCGCTCGTTGCGGGACTTAACCCAACATCTCACGACACGAACTGACGACAACCATGCAGCAGCTGTGTAACACCCTCGAAGGATTCCCCTGTTTCCAGGGGCTTGCAGTTACATGTCAAATCTAGGTAAGGTTCAAGGTTTCGTATCCAATTAAACCACATGGCACGCTGATTGTGCGTTTCCCCGTCAATTCCTTTGAGTTTTAGCCTTGCGGCCGTACTCCCCAGGCGGAACACTTAACGCGTTAGCTTTCACCACTCCCCTTGCGAGAAATAGCTAGTGTTCATAGTTTACGGCTAGGACTACAGGGGTCTCTAATCCCTTTCGCTCCCCTAGCTTTCGTTCATCAGCGTCTGGAATGTTCTAGTTGCCTGCCTTCGCTTTTGGTATTCTTCTTGATATCAACAGATTTCACTCTTCCACCAAGAATTCTAGCAACCCCGAACATCCACAAGTCGACTAGTTTAGCGAGCATCTCTGGGGTTGAGCCCCAGGCTTTAACCCGCTACTTAATCGACCGCCTACGATACTCTTTACGCCCA
>JAEWSK010000069.1 GCA_023398345.1 Armatimonadota bacterium
GCCTTGAACTCATCGGTTTTAGCACGCAACTGCTCGTTTGAAAGCACTTTAAACGACGGTTCCAGGGCATTGATCTTATCAACTATTTTGCGGAAGCGCTTAATTTCACGCTCATTTGCACTGAATAATTTGAGAAAGTCCATCTAACCTCTCACAACATAAATTACTTTCGTACAATATCATAGGCAACTAAGGCTGTCAATCAGACGAGCGGCCATAAGGCTGAGTTATGATACACTCAACTATTAACTTTTGAAGTTGGAACTGCTGAAGATTGGACTGAATTGAAGATCACACGTCCATTGGGCCAGACAGTCAGACGTGTTCCACGAAGCATGCTGCTCCAGCATCCTTTGCCATTTGCAAGACCAAATATAAACGGATCGCGAACTCCCAGCGCTTTGAGATACGACAAAGCATCTGCTTTTTTTGACAATTTGACACTTCCGCCGGGCAGTTCATAATCGATGTAACGAAGTGCTCGTGCTTGCACATGGGCATAGATGCGCATCGGCTGTTTGTTTAGCTGCGACGTCAACACATAGCTGCCATGAGAAATTACTCTGTCGCAAGACCAGTCCATTCCGCGAGGCAGTGCAAAATAATCTCTGTCCAGTTCCATCAGTATATGCTGCTTGCCATCGAGCAAAAATTCGCGCTTCTGGTTTTCCATTAGCATGCGCCCCGAACCACCAACAATAGCGCACAAAACAAGTAAAACCAGCGCGAACCTGCCCGTATATCCCCGCTCGGCTGCTTTTTGTCCGGCATATCCCGACATCGCGGCTATGATCGCACCCGCAATAGTCAACAATATCACTGTTGACCAAGCCGCGTCTTCAAACGGTCGCATACCGCAGAACAGAGACGATATAAGCACAAATAATATTCCAGACCACAACTGGGCCCATGCAATCGCTTTTCTTGGGGTAACAAAGCCGACGGCGAGGCCACATGCAACCGGAAGAGGCAGACAGTAGACAACTAACATTGAAAACCAAGCGGGGACGAATTTACCCACATGCATTGTCAACAGCACAATTGTCAAGGCTGCAGCAAACCCGCATAATCCAACAATTGTATTTCTTATGATTCTTCGACCAAATTTGCTTTTGACAAAGACGTCGCCCATTAACATCAACTCCTTGATGCATCAATGCAACTTATAGGCTCCACGTCCCAGTATAATACCACAGAACAGCAACATTAGTGCAACTTGCTTGTCTTGATAAGGCCGTGCTGGTATAATGTGACCGGTGCATGCCACTAACATTTAGGAGATGGTAACTATGCTTAAAACGCACCATTCCGCTCGACGTATTGTCCCAGTGCTCTACTTCACAGCATGCTTGTGTGCAGCAATCCTGACTAGCGCATTGTGCGGGCCAAAGGATTGGGAGAGCCTTTACAAACAAGGGAAAATCGACGATGCAATTAAAGCAGTCGACTCGACCTTAAAGACAAAGCCGAATGATACGGCGGCAAGGCGCTGGTATGGCTTTCTTCTGCTTCAGAAGCATGACTACCAAGGCGCACTAGATCAGCTCACTGCAGCTCGATCTCTAAAAGCCGACGGCGATGAACTGCGGCTAAATCTGGGCATGGCCTACATTGGGTTAAATCAAAGCGAAAAAGCCATTCCAGAACTTGAGCAGGCGCTGGTGCTGCGAAAGAACTGGGCCGAGGCATACTATAATCTCGGAACAGCATACTATTTAACTCATCAGCTCGACAAGGCTGTAACAGCATATCGTAAAGCCGCGTCGCTGAGCGCGCCCAATGCAGCACTTCAAAACAACCTTGGTTTAGCGCTCCAAGAAAGCAAAAAACTGAGCGAAGCAGTCATTGCTCTGCGCGAAGCCTCCAAGTTAGATCCGAAAAACGCTCAATACGCATATAACCTTGGCTACGCACTTACAGCTACCGGCGACCATGCCGGAGCAGGCGCAGCTTTTGGAAAGTGCGTTGCTCTTGATCCTACTCGCTACGACGCACATATGGCTCTGGCTGATTTGATGTCGTCGTCAGGCAAGGAAGTCGACGCCCTCACTCACTACGAAACAGCAATTAAACTCAAACCAAACGAGATTACGCCACGCTACAACAGCGGTGTGCTCTACTCCAAGCTCGCAAAATTCGGCAAAGCCGCCGAGGCATTTGATGGCGCAATTAAAATTGATCCCGATGATGCCGAGGCGCTCGGAGGACTTGGCTGGGCACTTTATAAGAGTGGAAAAACCGCCGAAGGCATCGCTGCTTTGGAAAAAGCCATTGCAAATAAGCCGTCACTTCTTTCCGCACATATAAATCTCGCCACTGCATATACAGTCGAGGCCAGAAACACCGAGGCAATCAGTGCATGGGAAACAGTCCTCAAATTCGATCCCAAGCAGCTTGCCGCAGCAATTAACTTAGGAAATCTCTATTTTACTGATAAGAACTATGACAAGGCCGTCAATGCATATAAGACAGCAACAGGCATAAACCCTAATTCGTCTGAAGCATACTATGGACTTGGACTTGCTTATTCGATGCAGGCAAAGACCGACGAAGCAATCGCGCAATATGCAAAGGCGATTGAACTCAATCCAAAGATGGTGTCCGCATACAACAATATTGGCGTGGAACTTGAGAAGAAAGGCCAGATCGAAGAAGCAAAAGCGCGATATAGAAAGGCCCTTGAAATAGATCCCAACAATGCTGATGCAAAGCGCAATCTTGAACGCTTCAAGATGCAAACGCCTAGCAGCAACCCTCAGTCGTCATAAGAATAATAATGAAAACAGTCAGTCTTGCGCCAAATCCTCATAAAGCGGAAGCTGTCCGGCTTGCAGCGCAAGCAGCGGACTGGCTTCAGTTATACGGCATACAGCCGCTTCTATCTCAGGAAGCGGCTGATGCAATAGGTAAAACTCAACTCGGCGCGGACGACGAAACAATGGCTCGGGCGGATCTATTAGTGGTATTGGCCGGAGACGGGAGCATACTAAAGTGGAGTAGGCTCGCAGCACAAAACGGCACTCCAATACTCGGTGTCAACTTCGGCCATTACGGCTTCATAACCGAGATTGAACCTGATGAGGTAATGGAATCACTTCAGAGGGTGCTTACTGGTGACTACACGATCAGCGAGCGGGTCGTGCTCAAAGCTGTTGTTGTAAGAGACAGCACGCCGATATCGACATACTATTGTCTCAACGATGTAGTCGTCTCAAAAGGCCCACTTGCTCGATTGGTTGCGCTGCACACTTTTGTAGGCGGCAAATTCATTGTTACATATGCTGCTGACGGAATCATTGTCGCCAGCCCGACCGGCAGCACGGCCTATTCACTGTCGGCAGGCGGCCCGGTCGTTCACCCCGATGTAAATGTTATAATTATCACGCCCGTCTGCCCGCATACGCTCAACGTTAGGTCGCTAGTTGTGCCTGATTCTGAAAAAATTCAGATCGCCGGACAGCCCAGGGACGGGGAATCAGAGATGATGCTTACGCTCGATGGCCAAGGCGGAGAGCAATTAGGCCCCACTGATGTCGTTGAAATTACAAAGGCCGGTTTTACTGCAAAACTCGTTCAGCTTGAGCCGCAAAGTTTCTATGACAAGCTTCAAACGCGCTTGCGATGGGGCGAAAGATATAGCACTTAGGGCGCAATATATGGTAGGTCTGGCAAATGCTGGTTGAACTTCATATAAGAGACTTTGCGCTGATCGACGAACTGCGTTTTGAGGTCGGCACGGGGTTCAACGTAATAACCGGAGAGACCGGCGCAGGCAAATCAATTATCGTTGACGCGCTGGGAACCGCACTCGGTGAGCGTACAGGCCCGGAAGTAATCCGCACTGGCGCGGACAAGTGCACAGTAGAAGCCGTGTTCGACACAATCGACTCTCCGGCAGCCGCAAATGTTGCTCATGAGTTTGGGTTTGAAGTCGAGGATAGCATTTTAATTCTCAGCCGCGAAATCGCAAAAAGCGGCAGATCGCAAGCGCGCGTCAATGGCCGTCCGGCGACGGCTTCAGTGCTTAAAGAAATCACATCGCGACTTATCGACGTTCATGGTCAGCACGAACATCAGTCACTACTTTCGGTAGCGCTGCATAGCGAAATTCTCGACGCATGGATCGGTGATGAGGCAATTTTGTTGCGCACTGATGCAGCAAAATTGTATGGTGAACTTCATTTCCTAATCAGTGAGCGAGACCGTCTGCGCACCGATGAGCGGGAGCGAGCCCGCCTGATAGATTTGTATAAATTTCAGATTGATGAGATTGAAAGTGCGCATCTGGACGAAAACGAAGAGGAATCGCTAACAG
>JAEWSK010000104.1 GCA_023398345.1 Armatimonadota bacterium
CATCATGCCGATGAGACCGGCCAAATAAGATGCCGCTACGCCACAGACAAATGCGATTGCCACACCGACATAAATCGGGATGACACCCCACACAATGTCGGTCTTATCGAAGCCCTCGACATTCTTATACATAAACACGAGGCCTATGGCAATCACAATGACAAACCATATCATCGTCTTTATCTGTCGCTTCAGATAGGCCATTGCGCCTTCCTGAACTGCCTGGGCGACGCTGACCATTCCTTTGGTTCCCGGATCCATTTTGCTTATGGCTTTGTACCACGCAAGACCAAAGATCAGTCCGATAATCGCACATGCAAGCACAATATAGACTGAAGGCCACATAATCTCCAGATCATTAAAGTTCGGCAGCTTGATATCGGCTTCACCGGCAAATGCCACGCTCGGCAGCAGGCTCATCAAACCCACTAACGCAAGCACGAACAAATAACCAACTCGTTTGCCGAGTCCCGTTCGCTCACCATGCATCCTGTCACAATCTCCCTTCGCGATATTGGATAAGACAAAGAAAATGCCCCTTTCGGAGCCGTGAAAATTATACGGCGCGGCCTCGACCGTGTCAAGGAAGATAGCGCTGCGTATCCCGTATAAAAAAGTGTACATAAAAAGGGCCGGGAGTATATATCCCGGCCCTGAACAACATTCATAATGTTTTGCAGACTATTCCATCTCGTCGCCATCGTTAAAGCCGATGTGACAGCGCTCAATGAGGTCATCTACATCAGCAAACCCGAGACAGATACATGTGTCGGCTGCTCCGTAATAGATGCGCAACCTGCCGCCGTCTTCGAGAATCGCTCCACAAGAAAAGACTACGTTTCCGATATCGCCCACTCGCTCATAATACTCGCGAGGTGTAAGTATCGGGACTGCGCTGCGGCAAATCAGCTTGGCCGGGTTATCCAAATCAAGCAGCACCGTGCCCATTCGGTACAGTGGCCCTGCGGATGTGTTCTTTACACCATGATATATGTGCAACCAGCCATGTTCAGTCTCGATTGGAGGCGCACACGCCCCGATTCGATCCTGATCCCAATAGCCGCCGCGCGTGGTCATTACAACTTCCGAATCTCCCCAATGCAAAAGATCATCGGAGTAAGAAAGCCAAATATTGCCGGTTCCGCCACCATATGGCCTGTCGAGCCTCACGTAGCGACCATTAACTTTTCGCGGGAATAAACAGCCGTCTTTGTTCTCCGGCTCAGAGATAAGGCCGAGTCTGGTGTAATTTGAAAAATCTTGAGTTTTTGCCAACGCAAGACGCGCGCCATAGCGGGAGTACGCCGTATACATAATGTAATACTCGCCCTCCATATACGTAATGCGCGGGTCTTCGATACCTCGACGCTCATATGAGCGGAAAGGCTCTTCTTTTGACGGCTCCAGTGTAGGCTCCGGATCGACTGTAAAGTGATAGCCATCATCACTTCTTGCAAGAGCAAATACACTTCGTCCAGACAGGTCTTCCACCCTCAATAGCAAAATGTATTCATCGCCGACCTTTGCACAGCCGGCATTGAAAACAGTGTTGCAGGGGAAAGGTACGCTATCCAGAGTAATAATTGGGTTTTTGTGCCATCTCTCGACAGCGTCTCTTCCGAGCTTTTTGAACATTCGTCCCTCCACGGATAACAAAACTGCACAAACTATTATATCGGGAGGTACGAGACTCAAATTTAGAGCGTAAATAAAGGAACGGCACGCTCAAAACCTCCCTGTTTATCAACACGCCGAAAACTAAGGCGATATTTCGCCACTGAAGGACTACGCCCTGCGAATATATAAACAAATTTACAGTGCCGCGATTCATACGTCAAGCTTTTTGAATTACAAGTCAAAGTAAGAAAGGAATTGTGAGCAGATCGGCCGGCAAACTCATAATGCAAGTTGTTTGAAATGCGAATATCAAAGTTGACAATTGCAGCAATAGTGATGCTACTTGTGGGCGGATGCGCGCAGGGAGCAGGCGCTGACGAAGTTGGACATGTTCTCTTAGGGCTGTTGGTTGCACTGGTTGCAGCAAAGTTGGGAGGAGAACTTTGCGTGAGGTTAGGCCAGCCGGCGGTGCTCGGAGAACTGATTCTGGGCATTGTAGTAGGTAATCTCACGCTTGTTGGCTGCGATGGGTTGGGCTTTATTGCGCACAATCGCTCAATTGAAATTATCGCCGAACTGGGCGTAGTGCTGCTTTTATTCCAAGTTGGCCTGGAATCGGATCTGAGCGAGACGATGAAGGTCGGCTCATCGGCACTGATAGTTGCAGTAATTGGTGTAATTGCACCGATGCTGCTCGGATGGGGCGTAGCGACGATATGGCTGCCTAACGAAAGTCTGTTTGTGCATATTTTCATTGGAGCGACGCTGTGCGCGACAAGCGTTGGAATCACGGCGAGAGTGCTTCGCGACCTCAGGAAAACTCGCACCACTGAAGCTCAAATAGTACTTGGCGCGGCGGTCATAGACGACGTATTGGGACTGATTGTACTGGCAATAATACAAGGCGCAATTACGGCAGCAGCCTCAGGCAAGGCCATGCCGCCGTGGACACTGCCTTTGGTAATATTTAAAGCTGTTGCATTTGTGGTCGTAGCGCCGTTGATTGGCCAAAAGATCTCACCAAAATTATTTGGATTTATCGCCAGACTTAAAAGCGAAGACTTGCTTTTGACAACATCTCTGGCAATATGTTTCGGCCTCGCTTATATTGCAAAACTGATCGGCCTAGCGCCGATTGTGGGGGCATTTACTGCGGGACTGATCTTGGACGAATCCCACTGGCATCGATTAAGAGAGCGCGGAGAGCACTCACTGGATCATCTCATAG
>JAEWSK010000121.1 GCA_023398345.1 Armatimonadota bacterium
TATATCCCCAAGTTCATCTTCAAGTTGCATGTATCGATTATACCCGATTGCGCGCCAGCCTGCTTTTATGAAGGAACGCCGCGTGCTTTTACATAAAAAGACGATGTGCCAATTGAGTTTGCATGTAAAAATAATAATCATGGGGTTGACTTTCAGTTGATGAAACGTCATAATTGCAAATGATTACTATTTGCAATTGTGGAACAGTGCATTGACTCCAAGACGGCAGATTATTTTAGAAGAGCTAAGAAAAGTAAAGACGCATCCCACGGCGGATGAAGTTTATGAGATGACACGCCGTGTTTTGCCAAGAATAAGCCTTGGCACTATATATCGCAATCTCGAAGCATTGGCCGCGGATGGAGTTATTCTCAAGCTCCAGACCAGCGGCGCACCTATGCGATATGACGGAAACCCTGCCGAACATTGTCATGTGCGCTGCATACGCTGTGGGCGTGTGGACGATATCGAGGGTAACGGGTTGGTTAGATGGCCCGAAAATACCGGTGGCTACAAACTGACTGGCTGCCGGGTCGAGTTTGCCGGGGTTTGCCCGGATTGCAGGAGGTTAACAAATGGCTAGCATTAAAGGCACAAAGACAGAGATAAACATCATGGCTGCTTTTGCGGGTGAATCTCAGGCTCGTAATAGGTACACTTACTTTGCAAGTAAAGCAAAGAAAGAGGGCTACGAGCAGATTGCATCTGTGTTCGAGGAGACTGCAAATCAGGAAAAAGAGCATGCCAAGCGGCTTTTTAAGCTTTTTGAAGGCGGCGAGGTTGAGATAACCGGTGCGTTCCCGGCAGGCGTTGTCGGAACGACTCTTGAAAATCTAAAGGCGTCTGCGGCAGGCGAAAATCATGAATACACATCAATGTATCCAGAGTTTGCTGTTATCGCTCGCGAAGAAGGCTTTACAGGCATTGCAGCCGTTTTCGAGGCTATTGCTGTAGCAGAAAAGCAGCATGAAAAGCGCTATTTGGACTTTGCCAAGAACATAGAAGATGGAAAAGTCTTTGAGCGCGATACGGAAGTTGTTTGGCGATGCAGGAACTGTGGTTATTTGCATAAAGGGAAAACAGCTCCGGGGGTTTGTCCCGCATGCGCGCATCCGCAGGCGCACTTTGAACTGCTAGGTGAGAACTGGTAGATATATGCGAGCAACCGAACTCAAAAAAGGCATATATTGGGTCGGCGCGATAGATCATGATATTCGTGAGCTTCATGGGTATTCGACTCCGTCAGGCAGTACGTATAACTCATATCTGCTGGTGGACGAGAAGATCGTGCTGTTCGACACTGTAAGAAAAGGTTTTGCGTCGGATCTGTTAGCGCGCATAAGCGAGATAATAGATCCGACCAAGATCGATTACATAGTCGTGAACCATGTGGAAATGGATCACACCGGGTCACTGCCGGAGATCGTGGATAAAGTAAAGCCCGAAAAGATCATATGCTCATCCAACGGCAAAAAGGCGCTTTTAGCGCACTTTAAGCGTGAAGACTGGCCATATGAGGTTGTATCCAATGGCCAAACTATCAGCACGGGCGCTCGAACTATCAAGTTTATCGACACTCGTATGATCCACTGGCCGGACAGCATGTTCTCATATGTAGTCGAGGATGCGCTGTTGATTTCGCAGGACGGATTCGGTCAGCATTGGGCCACTGATGAGCGCTTTGATGATGAGGTTGATGAGATTCAACTTATGCGTCACGCGGCCAAGTATTACGCCAACATATTGTTGCCTTACTCAGTGTTGGTGCAAAAACTGCTGGCCGAGGTCAATAATATGGGCCTCAAAATCGACATGATTGCGCCGGATCACGGACTTATATGGCGATCTGGTGTGGGCAAAATTATCCAGGCATGGGATCAATGGAGCCGACAGGTATCAATAGAAAAGGCCGTTGTGATATATGACACAATGTGGCATTCCACCGAGCTTATGGCTCAATCTATTGCCGATGGAATAGCAAACGCAGGCGTGCATGTAATGCTTATGAGTCTTGAGGCATGCCACCGCAGCGACATAATGACTGAGTTGCTTGACGCGCGAGCAGTTGTATTAGGCTCTGCGACTTTAAATAACGGCATGTTGCCCCGAATGGCCGATATG
The DNA here is from genome assembly GCA_023398345.1 of Armatimonadota bacterium. Taxonomy (GTDB): domain Bacteria; phylum Armatimonadota; class UBA5829; order UBA5829; family UBA5829; genus DTKD01. The sequence continues at coordinate 2,122 of JAEWSK010000121.1, forward strand.
ATTGCATATATGAAGGGGCTGAGGCCGACGGGCAAAATCGGCGCGGCTTTTGGCAGCTATGGATGGGGCGGTGAGGCCCCAAGGCTTCTCGATGCGTTTATAGCCGAGATGAAGTTTGAAAGCGCAGGCGAGTGCCTGCGTGTAAACTACGTGCCGTCAAAAGATGATTTAAGTAAATGCGTCGAATTCGGCTCAAAGATCGGCGCGATGGTCAAGGCGAAATGAACGACAAATTCAGAGTAGCCACGTTCAATGCAAATTCACTGCGCAGTCGGCTGGAGATCACTCTCGGCTGGCTGCGTGCCAATCAGCCCGATGCGCTTTGCATTCAAGAGACGCGCGTCACCGACGCCGATTTTCCTGCAAGTGCATTTACTGAGGTTGGCTACCATGTTGCTTTTGTCGGCCAAAAGGCGTTTAACGGCGTTGCAATAATTTCGCGCGATGAGCCGGAAGATGTCCGCATTGGAATGGGCATCGAAGGCATGGACGATGAGGCGCGCATCATCCGTGCGCGCATTGGCGGCATCGAGGTAGTCAACACCTATATCCCCCAGGGCACAGCCGTCGATTCGCCGCGATTCGCATATAAGCTCAATTGGATACGCGCACTTCGCGAGTATTTCAGTCGCGACTTATCGCCCGAATCACCGATCGTGTGGGTAGGGGATTTCAACGTCGCAACGGATCCGATTGATGTTGTTAATCCGGATGCGCTGCTAGGTAGTGTCTGCTATCACCCTGACGAGCATGAGGCGCTGTCGAGTGTGCGGGATTGGGGCTTTGTCGATGTTTTTCGCAAGCACCATCCAGGCGAGGCACGACAGTATTCATTCTTTGACTACAGAGTCCCCAACGCGCTAAAGCGCAAGATCGGCTGGCGGATCGACCACATATGGGCAACGCGCCCTATGGCCGACAGATCAATAGATTGCTGGATCGATACCGAGCCCAGGCTTATGGTAAAACCGTCAGATCACACATTTGTTGTGGCCGATTTTTCCATAAAATAGCGTATTGGCACGAAATTGGCACAGGCATTATGGGGCAATTATTAGGCAGGAGGAAAACTCGTGCTTAACATATTGTGCCGTCTTCTCATCTGCATGCTCTTTGCAACTGCTGCAAGCAATGTTCAGGCCATGCGCATCACACCGATATGGACATGTGTTAATCCGTCTAAACCGTTTCAGATTATCAATCGACTGAGAAACCCCATCGTCTGGCAAAACTTCGGAACGTGGCTGATGATAACTGAGGATCAGACGGCCGGCCGTGTTTGCTACTTTTACGAATACACGACAAGATCAAAATCCAATTTAAAGACAGCGCAGTTTGGCAGTTGGATCCCACTTGGTTCTGCAATCAAGTGGCTGATGTATGTTGATTACTACGACGGTCTGAACAGGCTTATGGCGCATGATGTCGATTGGCATGCCGACCACGTTGCGCTGTCAAGCACCCAGAGCCAGATCGGCTGTGGTTTTGAGGGGACCGACTGCTACTACGGCCAGTATCGCGCCGATCGTGTTGGGGATCACTATCCCGTCGATATATACCGCATAAGCATGAAAAATGGCAGCTACGAGCCTGTATGCGTAAGTGATTCAGAGAAATCCGACTTTGCCCATGACGGCAATCTTATGGTGTATATGGCGCACTATGGCCCGAATGACAATCGCATCTGCGGAAAATATTTCAGAGGTGGCAACGAATTTGTTATTGCGTGCGCGAATGCTATTAATCCGACGGTCTGCGGAAATTTAGTCGCTTGGGCTGAGATTAGTGGCGGCGGTTATAAGATCGTCGGAAAAAATCTCGACACCGGCGAAAGGCGCACTATCGCCTACACAAAGGCAAATCCGCCATGCCCGGAGGCCGGTCGTGGCGCAATCTTTTGGGTCGATACGCGAAACTTAAAAAAGACAGGGCTGGACATCTATGGTTATGACTGGGGCGCGAAAAACGAATTCGCAGTCACGACCGCAACCGGCAATCAGGTGCGCCTGCGCGTCTGCGACAACCTTGTCACGTATGTGAGCGGCAATGTTGGCTATGAAATTTTATGGGGTGTGACGTTCTAGTGAGCATGCCTAAATAGCTGGTGTTGGATCACAAGGGAGATATTTTATGAACCACTCCTGCGCCAACTTTGCCACTTTCTCAAGCGCGCCGGGTTCCTCAAAAAGATGTGATGCGCCGGGGATAATAACAAGCTCAGTAATGCCTGCCAGCGCGGCTTGGGCCTCTTTGTTGAGTTGGATTACAGGATAATCGTCTCCGCCGACGATAAGCAAAGTAGGTGTTGTGATATTCGGCAGGTAATGTATGGCAAGGTCGGGCCGTCCGCCCCGTGAGACGATTGCTCTTATGTCTTGCTTGCCTTCGGCAACGGCCCTAAGTGCTGCCGCCGCGCCTGTGCTGGCTCCAAAGTAACCTATGGCCAATTTGCATGTTTCTTCGTTGGCACGAAGCCACTTCGTCGCACTCAATAGCCGATCGGCAAGCAGTGCAATATCGAAAACTTTTCGCCTGTCTTCGGACTCTGCTTGATCCAACAGGTCAACCAAGAGTGTGCCAATTCCGCCTTCGCGCAGCACTTGTGCGACGAATTGATTGCGCGGACTAAAGCGCCCGCTGCCGCTGCCATGCGCAAAGAGCACCACACCCTGGGCATTTTCCGGTATGCCAAGCATCCCCTCGATGTGTACCGCATCGGATTCAATTGCTACAGTCCGATCCACCGCAAGTTTCATCACATCGGCAGCTATACCCATGCCGATCCAGCAGTTACACCGTGCGGGCAGCTAACACTAATTCGCAGGTGTTGTGGGCTTCGTTATAGTTTTTGCCTCAGCTTTGGCTGGCTTTGCCTGAAGTGGGGCGTCTTTTGCTTGGGCTGCTGCATTTGCAATCGTTGCACATGGAACTACCACAAGATAGCTGTCAGCGCTCTCATCACGAAAACTGGCTGTTGCGTATCTCAAAACAAGAACACCGACGCACTTGCCATCGAGTGTGAACGCAGGGATTCCCAACTCATCGTGTAGATTATTAAGTATGTACAGTTTACGAGGTTTTGTAATTACCGATTCTACCCTGTCCAATCGAATCGCCGCTGATCGATTTGCAGCTTGGCCGAGCCTGGAAAGGATAACAACCTGATCGAGAATTTGAGGAGTTGATGCAGCCGTAAGATCAATTGACGAAAGTGGCTTTTCAGGCTTGACCTTGGGACGAATGAACGCCAGATCAAGATCCTTATCGCGAAGGACAATATCGGCGGGGATTTCCGTGCCATCAGCAGTCTTTATGCGCACGTCTTTTGTGTCAACAGTAAAGCTAAACCCCGACGATCTGTCCAGTTCATCCATATAGGAATCCGGAGAAACCTCTGAAAGCGATGTAACTGCCAACCCCGAAGGATCAATGACAGTTGCTGTTGTTGAGTGTTTTTGCTCTTGGCTGTCGGTTTTTCCACCATAGCTTTCTTTTATGTTTACAACAATCTGTACCGTCACGACAGAGTCCTTAAAGCTGTCAGCGACTTTGCGTGCATCCACCTCAACCTGTGCAAATGAAGCATTGCCAAATAGTAATGTTGCTAAAACAAACGCCGATATAATTTTTATTTTCATTGCACCCCTCTCAAGTTCGTCGACTACTGACCTGATTCAGACCAATCCGGCTGCACTTCGAGAAATACCGTATGCGTGCCACGTTGCACTTTGAGAATAACTGACTTTGGCTTGTTTTTCGCTACATCGGAAAGAGTAGCCTTTAGATCATCCAAGCCAACAATCTTTTTGCCGTCGATAGATGTTATTACGTCTCCGACGCGCAGGTCTGCAAGCGCGGTCCAACTGCCTTCCGAAACTGATTCTATATACGCGCCTGCAGCATCTTTTGAGACATCGCCTTCCGACTTATCCCTAAATGCAATATCTCTTGCTGTAAACTCAAAATTGGTGTCTTCGTAGATAGGGAAGTCACGCGGCGGCTTGGGCGAGGCCTGTAGTTTTACTGTTATGTCCATCGTTTTGCCTGCCCTAATTACGCCGAGTGTTGCCTCAGCGCCAACATCGTATTGGCGAATCATGCTTGGCAATACTTCCGTGTCTTCTTCTTGTTCGGCGGGGATTTCTTCACTATCGAGTTTGACGATCAAATCGCCGATTTTAAGACCGGCCTTATCTGCCGTGCTATTTGCATATACTCGTGTGACGCGAACTCCGGTCTTACCCGAAACATCAAGTGCTTCAGCCAATTCGCTTGTAATTACCTGCGATTCAATCGGCAGCCAGGCCTTACTTATTTCATTGCCAGGGCTGGATGGTTCAGCGCGGCCGACTTTGACAACAGTTGCATATCGACGCTCACCCCTCATAAAGCTGACTAGCACTGGAACAGGACTTGAGGCATCTTCTGTCAGTTTTCGAGTTATAGCC